>NZ_DASTRI010000217.1:0-33859 GCF_035761305.1 Chitinophaga sp.
GTTTGTATTTTCATCCCGTAATAATTATAATGCGTAATTTTCCACTAATTTAAGCAACCGGTGCAAAAGAAAACAGGCGCCGGCGCATGATTTTACCGCAATACGCATGAGCACCGATCCATACGATGTTTTAAAACAGCACCTGCAATCCAGGGTGCCTTTAACGGATGATGAATGCACCACCCTGCTTTCCGTGTTCAGGCTAAAGAAAGTAAAGCGCAGGCAGTTCATTATTCAGCCGGAGTATGTGGCCAAGTACCGCAGCTACGTGGTAAAGGGCGCGCTGCGCGCTTATGTGGTGAATGAGGAGGGAGAAGACCATACCATACAGTTTGCCGTGGAAGACTGGTGGATCTCCGACTACAATAGCTATATATACCAGCAGCCGGCCACTATGTTTGTAACGGCTATTGAAGACAGCACTATTTTACAGATAGATTTTGAGAGCGAAAGCCGGATGAAAGCAGCCAGCCATAAATTTGAAACCCTTTTCAGGATAATGGCCGAACGGGCAGCGGCTTTCCAGCAGCGCCGGATCATCTCTTCCCTTACCCAATCGGCCAAGGAACGGTATAATGAATTTGCGGCGCGCTACCCCAACGTGGTGAACCGCCTGCCACAGTATGCCCTGGCCTCTTACCTGGGCATGACCACCGCCTTTCTTTCCAAAATACGTAATAATAAAGTGTAGTAAAAAGATGAACTGGTTCAACCATTTTTTGTAAACTGGTTCATTTTTCAGGCGGATGACGTGCCGCAACTTTGTGGTATAAAAAAACACAAAGTATATGTCAGCAAAATTGAAGAACAAAGTAGCCGTAGTAACAGGCGGCAGCAGCGGCATTGGGTTAGCCATGGCAAAATTGTTTGCAGCAGAAGGCGCCAGGGTGGCCATTACCGGCCGTAACCAGGCCAACCTGCAGGCCGCAGCAGCTGCCATTGGCGATCAGGCTATTGGCATACCCGGCGATGTGGCGAGCCTTCCTGACCTGGACCGCTTATATACTACCGTGCAGGAGCAACTGGGCAGGATTGATATACTGGTAGTCAATGCAGCCGTTTATGTTTTAGGCCCTTTAACAGGTTTTACGGAAGCGATGTTTGATAAGGTAAGCGACATTAATTTCAAAGGCGCTTTCTTCACCGTACAAAAGGCGCTGCCTTACCTGAACAACGGCGCGTCTGTTATACTCATCTCCTCTACCGTAAATGAAAAAGGCGTGCCTAACCATGCAGCCTATGCGGCTTCCAAGGCAGCAGTGCGCTCGCTGGCCCGCAGCTTTTCAGCAGAGCTGCTCGACAGGAAGATACGTGTAAACGCCCTTACCCCCGGCCCGGTAGATACCCCTGTTTTTGAAACAGTAGCGGGCAGCAGGGAGGAAGCCAAAGCCATGGCCGGCAACATGGCCGCATTTACACCGGCCAAAAGAATTGCCGATGCCAGTGAAATAGCCGCGGCAGCGCTTTACCTGGCCAGCGACGAATCGGCGTATATGATTGGCGCAGAGCTGCTGGTAGACGGAGGGTTGCGTTCCCTGTAAGCACATATTGTGTTCACCATCTTAACGCGGCGCCGTTCTCCGGCAATGCTGCGGGCGTACGTTACAATACTATCAACATGCTGCAAAAAAGGCCGCCCTTTTAAGGAGCGGCCTTTCATATGCCCTTGCCGTTGTTGCATACGCCAGTACTTTTTCAAAAATCCACCGGCTCCATTTTAGGCGTTAACAGGTGAATGAGCAGCCATGCCAGCAGGAATGAAAGACTGCAGAAAATAAAGATGATGTTGTACCCGGCGGTAATATTATGCAGGGCCTTGTAATGGTCCAGCACAGCGCCTATGCCAATAGGGAAAAGCACGCCGCCCACAGCGCCCGCCATGCCGCCGATGCCCACCACCGAACTTACGGCTTTACCGGGCAGCATATCAGATACAATGGTATAGATGTTTGCGCTCCATGCCGCATTGCCTGCAATGGAAAGGCTGATAAGGCCCACTACCACCCAAATATCCTGTGTGTAGCGCGATGCAAAAATAGGCAGCACTGTAAGCGCAGATACCAGCAGCGCACATTTGCGCGCTTTATACACGGCCCATCCTTTTTTTATAAGCGTGGAGGAAAGGTACCCGCCTCCCAATGCGCCTAATGTGGCAGCGGTGTAAATAATGATCAGCGGGGGCGTTGGCTTTTTCAGATCCAGGTGAAAGGCGCTGGAAAAATAAGAAGGCAGCCAGTACATGAAAAAGTACCAGATAGGATCTGTAAAGAACTTACCGATGATAAAGGCCCACGTTTGCTTTAAGCCAAACAGCTTAAACCAGGAAACAGCAGGCTGCCCTGCTGCTTCGGGCTGTCCGGCGTCGCTTTTAATGTAAGCCAGCTCCATGGCCGACAGCTTTTTATGCTTATGCGGCACATTGTACATATACAGCCAGGCAACCAGCCACAGGATACCAAGTCCGCCGGTGATCATAAAAGCTGCCTGCCAGCCGTAAATACCCAGCAGCCATGGTATTACCACGGGCGCCAGCACGGCGCCGATATTGGCGCCGGAGTCAAAGAAGCCGGTAGCCAGCGCCCGTTCTTTTTTAGGGAACCATTCAACAACGGTTTTAATGGCGGAAGGAAAGTTGCCGGACTCGCCCAGCCCCAGGGTGGCCCTTACGATGCCAAAACCCAGGGTGGTTCTTACCACGGCATGCAGCATAGCGGCAATGCTCCATATAGCTATGGAAACAGTATATCCAAGCTTGCTCCCCAGCTTATCGATAATGCGGCCAAACAGCAGCAATCCCAGGGCATATGCGGCGGTAAAGGCCATTACAATGTGGCTGTAGTCGGTTTCCGTCCAGCTGAACTGTTTTTCCAGTATAGGTTTCAGGTAGCCTACCACCTGCCTGTCGAGATAATTGATGGTAGTAGCAAAAAACAACAGGCTGCAAATGGCCCACCGGTAATGTCCTGGTTTGTTGGTCATGGAACGTTATTTAGCTTGTTTTATTCCTGCATGGCTGTAACCCAGCAGGAACAGGTATGCCGGTATTAATATACAGTAAGCGTATTGATTGTGGATGGCTGTTGCAAGCCAGCCATACAGCAATGGCATGAGCGCGCCGCCGGCAATGCCCATAATAAGCACTGCGGAGCCGCGGGCCAGGGCCTTGCCTTCGAGCCCCTTCAGCGCCTGCGGCCATATGGCGGGCCACAGCATGGCATTGGCCAGTCCCAGCAGCGCTACACAGCTGATGGAGGCCTTTGCCGGTAGCAGTATAACCGCTGCCGTTAGTATCAACCCCAGCCAGGCCGAAGCATAAAAAGCTTTCTGCTGTGATACATAGCGCGGTATGGCCCATACGCCGGCCACATATCCTACCATCATGCAAAACAGCGCATAGGAGGTAAAGTTTTTGGCAACATCCAGGTCAATACCGTGGTACAAACCGTAGTTGCCGATGGTGTCGCCGGCCAGCACCTCTGCGCCTACTGCAAAAAAGATGGCGGTAAAACCCGGCAGAAAGCGCGCACCGCCGGTAGCGGGCGCTGTATCTCCTGCAGCAGGCGCAGCGGGCTTAATATCCGGCAAACGGGCAAAACGCAGCAGCACAGCTACCAGCACCAGTATGGCTGTTAGCACGCAATAAGGCAGTATTACATCATGTGCCAGCTCATCCAGCCGCAGCTTTCTTTGCATGGCTGTCATTTGCGCCAGTTGGCTGGTAAGACCACCGGAATTTTTCAGTATGATGCTGCCCATTATCAACGGGGCCAGTATGCCGGCCACCTTATTGCAGATGCCCATGATGCTGATACGGCGCGCGGCGCTATTGGCTGGCCCCAGTAAGGTAACATAAGGGTTAACGGCGGTTTGCAGCAGGGTTAGCCCGCCGCCGGTAAGGAAAAGGCCCGACAGGAAAAGGCCGTAGCTACGGGTAAGCGCGGCCGGTATGAACAGCGCGCAGCCCCCGGCCATTATATACAGGCCAGCGCTCATGCCCAGGATCATACCGGTTCTTTGCAGCAGGCGGCTGGCCGGCATGGCCATTATCGTATAGGAAATGTAAAAGGCGAAAGTAACCAGGTAGGCCTGCCACTCCTGCAGCTCACAGGCTATTTTCAGGTAAGGAATAAGGGTGCCGTTTATCCAGCTGATAAAGCCGAAAATGAAAAAGAAAATGCCGATGATTGTTATTGCCATACTGCCGGTTTATAAATTGTTTAATGCGGCCTGCACGCTGCCATGCTCCAGCAGCAGCGCCCGGGCCTTTTCATAATCGCTGATACCGGCTGCTTCCATCAGCATGCGAACGCCGCGGTCCGTAAGCTTGCGGTTAGTGATCTGCATGTACACCATGCGGTTATCATACACACGGCCCAGGCGTATCATCAGCGCGGTGGAAATCATGTTCAGGATCATTTTCTGGGCAGTGCCGCTTTTCATGCGGGTGCTGCCGGTAATAAATTCCGGCCCGGTGATCACTTCTATGGGATAATCTGCATGGGCTGCTACCGGTGACCCGGGATTGCACACAATACAGCCGGTGGCAATGTTATGCTTACGGCATTCGCGCAGGGCGCCAACAACATACGGCGTAGTGCCGCTGGCTGCAATGCCTGTCACAAAATCGCCGGGCTGCACATGGTATTGCTGCAGGTCGTGCCAGCCGGTTTCATAGCTGTCTTCCGCATCCTCTATCCCAAAGCGCAGCGCGGCGTCGCCCCCGGCCATCAGCCCGTTAACGATACCGGCATCTACGCCATAGGTAGGCGGGCATTCGCTGGCGTCCAGCACGCCCAGGCGCCCGCTGGTGCCGGCGCCCAGATAAAACAGGCGGCCGCCTGCCGCCAGCAGCGGCGATGCCGCTTCAATAAGCGCGGTTACGGCCGGCAGCACGGCTTTTACCGCCGGCGCTACCTTGTGGTCTTCTTCGTTAATATGCTGTACAATTTCTGCGGCAGACATCTGCTCTATATGCCGGTAAGGCGAAGGTGCTTCGGTGATCCTGCTTTCCGGTGTTTGTTGCGGTGTGGTTTGCATTACTGGAACGGGTTAAGGTTATAGCGGCTGTTCAACAATGAGCGCATGTAGCAGTTTATTTCCCACTGGTCTGCTACCGGCTGCCGGGTATAAGGCAGCAGGGGCATGTAGGGTGGCGGCCCAAATTCAGACGTTACCGTTAATTGCTGCGCGCCGGCCCGCTTATTTACCCGGTACACCTCATCCCAGCAGGTCAGGTGCAGGTGCAAAGCATCCTGCCATTCAGGCGCGCGCGGGTCGCTTACCTGCGGCCCCTGTGTATGCCCTACCCTGGCATGGATATGACGGGTGCGTGTAACCGCCAGCGATACGGCAGCCAGCTGCTCCTCCAAAAGGCTTTCCGCCACCGCTACCCAGTGCGAAAGGTCCAGCGTAAGGTGCAGCCCGCGCACCTCCTGCAGGTAAGCAGCAGTAATGTGGGCTGCAAAGCTGAATTTACCGCGGTGCGTTTCGTGGTACACCGGTATGCCTGTGGCTGCGGATATAGCATCTGCGGCTGCTATCAGCTGCAGGTTCTGCTCCATGGTAAAAAAGTCGCGGCCGGTTTGTGCGTTTATGCACAGCGGTGATACAGCGGCCATGCGTTTCAGCCTTTCCGTATATGCCGCCAGGTGCGCATCAAAGTCGGGCGTTACGGTTTCCCAGTGCTGGGCTATAAGCAGCAGCCCGCTGGCGGCCAGGGCTTCCAGCATTACATTCCGTTCCTGTTCGTTTGCCGGCACATCTGTTTCCACGCCATCATACCCGGCCGCTTTTACCTGTTGGGCAAATGCAGGCCAGGGCACATGGGCCATTCCCCAGCGGGGACAAAAAAATAATACTTTCATTAAAACCGTTTAACCATTCCTGTTAGTTTGTTTATTCAACGGCTGCTGCGGGATCAAACAGCAGCGGGTAAAACTGCCCTTCCATTTTATGCCCTTTGGGTATGCCGGGTGTATTCGGCAGCAGCTCATTGTCTGAGTTAGACAGTGTGCCTTCTGCAAACACGTTCAGCACAAAGGCCCGCCGGGAGCGTTCCGACCGGTTTTCGTAAGAACCGTGCACCAGCAGCGGGTGGTGAAAAGCAGCATAGCCTTTTTTGAGCTCAATGGGTACAGGTTTAAACCCTGCTTTCTGTTCCGGTGTAAGGTAATCCAGCACGCCTTCCATATCGCCCGCCAGTTCGGGCTTATCCAGCAGCCCCCAGTGCTGGCTGTATGGCACATAATACAGGCACCCGTTTTCCGTGGTGGCGTCGTCCAGCCCTACCCAACAGGTAAGGTGCTGCAGCGGCGCGGTACGGGTCCAGTAGGAATAATCCTGGTGCCAGGCTACCACACCACCATGCCGGGCGGGTTTGCAAAACAGCTGATCGTGCCAGAAGCGGACCGCCTTGTTGCCTAACAGTTGGCTGGCAGCCATTACAAAGGCGGGGTTCCACAAAATATCATGAAACCCTTTGGTAATACGCCAGGCGCCCAATGCGTGAAACAGCACCGTATTAATATCGGCCGACTCATTTGATGCAAACTGGTAAAAAAGCGGGTTGCCGGGATGCGCCGGATCGGTGATCTCCGCCAGCTCTTCATTCAGGCGGTCAACCTGCCACTCCTCCAGCAGCTTTATACCGCTTACAAATCCATATTCATTAAAATGCGCCACCTGTTCACCGGAAAGGCGGTACTGCTCCCATTCGGCCGCATTGCGGGGCCATTTGAAAAAGTCGCCTACCAGCTGGTGGTGCGCTGACAGGTCTTCAACTACTAACTGTTTCATATGAATGGTTTTTTAAGGTTCCTGCTGTCAATCATCTTCCGGCGCTATCCTTTGCGCGCTTTCCCGGTCCAGGAACAGCACCGCGTTAGGATGCGTTCTGAGTATGGTGGACGGGTGCTGCTCTGTTATCTCATCCTGCAGGGTGTGCTGCACCGCTGCCGCCTTGGCGGCGCCGGGCACCATGCAAAAAATATAGCGCGCTTTCAGCAAAGCCGGTATGGTAAGGGTAAACGCATCTACCGGCACCTGGGCTGTATTTTCAAAACAGCCTTCATTTACCTGCTGCTGCTTACAGGCTTCGTCCAGGTCTACTATTTTTACCAGCCTGGCATCGTTAAAATCCGCTACATGCGGATCGTTAAAGGCCAGGTGGCTGTTCTCTCCTATGCCCATGCATGTTATATCTACCGGGTATTTGCGCAGCAGCTGGGCATACCGTTCACACTCCGCCGCCCTGTCTGCAGCCTGCCCGTTAATATAGTACACCTGCCCGAAAGGCACCTTCCCAAATATCCGTTCTTTCAGGAATACGCCAAACAGGCGGCTGTCGTTTTCCGGCAAGGTAGTGTATTCATCCATGTGAAAAGCCTGTATGCGCTGCCAGTTTACATCCTGCTGCACCAGCGCTTCCAGGAACTCGTTCTGTGAGGCGGCAGCGGCAAAAATGATGTTCACTATCTCCTGCTCCTGCAGCAGCTCCCGGATGCGGGCAGCCGCCATTACGGCTGCTGCCCTTCCCAGGGTTGTCCTATCCTTGTAAATCTGTACTTTTAACTGCTCTGCTAATAACTCTGTCATTGCTGTATATTGTATTGTTTTGTCTTAATGGTATTATAGCCTGAATTTTACCCCTGCGCGTCCCCAGTAGGAATAGAACTGTTTTTCGTATATGCGTGACTTTTGCCCGAAGTAGGCCCGCTGCGGCGCATTGGTGAGGTTTTGCGCTTCAACATATATGGTAAACCATTTATTCAGCTGGTAAGAGGCATTGGCGTCTATCTGCGTGCGGGCGTCGCGGATCACATCTGTTTCCGCATCTTCGCCCAGGCTTACTATGTAGGAGCCGTTATAGTTAAGGTTGCCCTGTATGGTAAAGCCTTTCAGGGAATAAGCCAGGGAGGCGTTGGCGGTGTGCGTAGCCTGGCCGGGCAGGCGCAGGTCCTTACGGAACTGGGCGTCGGCATTGGAGTGGCTGTAGGTATAGTTGGCAAATACTGTAAACCCTTTCAGGAAGCCGGGCAGGAAAGTGAGGTTGGCCTGCGCATTCAGCTCCAGCCCGTACACGTTGGCGGTATTGCCGTTCAGTATCTGGTAGTAGCGCCAGTTGGCATACTGGTCGGCGCCGTCAAACTCATTACCTGTTAGCGTGGTTACGCTGTTATACTGGAACTTGTCTATCTTCTTATAAAACACGCCTGCTGACAGTATGCCCAGGTTGGACAGGTATTTTTCGGCCATCAGGTCAAGATTGGTGGAGAAGGCGGGCTTCAGCTCGGGGTTGCCGTCTGTGATGGTTTCGCTCAGTATGTTCACGATGCGGCCAGGCACCAGGTCCACAAAGTTCGGACGCGAATAACCGAATGTTAAGCCGCCGCGGATAAGGGATGATTTGGTAAGATCATACTTGGCCTGTATGTTGGGCAAAAAGCGGGTATAGCTGTTCTTCTTTTCTGTAAGCGAAGTGGATTTCCACAGCTCATCCTCATCCTGGGTAATAATATTGCCCTTATAGTCAACGGATGTTCTTTCCACGCGCAAACCGCCCAGCAGCATTAACCGGTTGAACTGTATGCGGTTCATAAGATAGCCGGCAGTAACGGTTTCCACGGCGTCATAATAATAGGCATCCTGGCTGATACGGGTACCGGAAGCATCCTGTGTAAAAATGCCGTTATCCAGGCCCTCATTCTCATCGAAGAAATTAATGGTCTTATCCCGGTCTACCCCAAGGCCAAAATTCATGTTGCCATCCAGCAGGTGATCATCTACCTGGCTAAGCCCCGAGAAATTAGCCAGGTTGCCCGCGGCCTTGTCACCGGAGAAATTGCTTACAATAGTATTGGGCAGTTTGTAACGCTGGTTGTGCATGCGTTTTATTTTTACGCCTGCTTTGAACATGGCGGCGTTGTTGCCTATCTTATAAGGGATTTGCGCATTCAGCTTGGCAACAAAGTTGTTGCCTTCGGTATTCCAGTAATCCCTTTCAACCGTGTTGTAGGTGAACAGCGATGCGTCGTTGCGCCAGTCGGTACCGGTGGCCATCAGGTAATCGCTGGAAATATCGCGGATGGTAAGCGGGATATTGCCGGTGATGAAATTAAAGGTATTGGCCCTGTTCTTATACTTCGAGTTGCTGTAAAACACGCCTGCATCCAGCTTTACGCGGCCTATCTGTGTTTCGCCCTGCAGGTTGTAGTTGATGTTCATGTTGTCTTCCGTACCGGCCTTTACCTCATTGTAGGAACGGCCTTTGGTGGTAATGTACTCGCCGTCATCATCCACCGTGGTGTTCTTGAGCTGCATGCGCGTACGTTTGCGGTAACGGGTAAGCTCATTATCACGGTCGCTGTACATAATGTTGGCCACAATGCTGGTTACCGGGCTGAAATTATAATCAATGGTAGCGGATGCGCCTTTGCGGGTACGCTGGTTTTCCACGTACAGGTAACGCACATCCGTAGGGAAGTAAATAGCGCCTTTGCCGTCTTCAAAATCATTCTGCTGCCATACCTGCGCATTCACTTCATCATAGCCGTTGGTAGTACGGTAATAGCTGCCGGTGAGTATTACGCCCAAACGCCCGTTAGGGTTGGACGCATCCTGGAAGAAGCGTTTGCCTACGGACAGGTTGCCGATGCCGTTGGATTTTTTCCGCAGGCCATTATATCCCAAACCGGCATCCAGCGCCAGCTTGGTATGCATGGAGGTGGCGGTGGGCGATTTCATGTTAATGGCGCCGGCAATGGCGTCGCCGTCCAGGTCGGGCGTAAGGGTTTTCACTACTTCCATGGAGGATAATACGTTTACAGGTATAAGGTCGAGCGTGGCGTTGCGTTCGCCGTTCTCGCCGGTGCCCATGATCTGTTCGCCATTTACATTGATGTTGGTAAAGTTGCCGGGAGTGCCTCTCAACTGCACGGTAGAGCCTTCGCCGCTGCTGTTGCGGCCAATGGTAACGCCGGGAAGGCGCTGCATAGACTCTGCTACGTTCAGATCGGGAAAGCGGCCCATTACATCGGCAGATACCACCTGTTTGATGTTATCGGCATTCCTTTGCTGGTTCAGGGCTTTCTGCTGTCCTTCCAGTACGCTTGATACGGTTACTGTAGACAGGTCCCTGGCATTGGACGACATTTTCAGGTCTTTTACCGTGGTTTTGCCGCCGGTTACTTCTACTGCTACTTCCTGTGACTTGTAGCCCATGTAGTTAATAACCAGCGTATAGCTGCCGGCCTTTACGCCCTGCAGCTCAAAGTTGCCGGATGTGCTGGTAGCTGCGCCCCGGTTAGTGCCTTTTATCTGTACAGAAGCGCCGGGCAACGCATTCCCTTCGGTATCGGTGATCTGGCCTTTGATATTGCCAAGCGTTTGCTGCGCTGATGCGTTGTTCACGCCGCAAACCAGCAGCGCCAGTAAAAATACCGGCAACAGCATGTGATGAATACGTTGTTTCATTTCGCAGAATTTTTTGATTGATAAATGAGTGGTGGTTTTGTTACTTATACTTAAAATGCAGGTAATCTGTAAGGAACCTTACAGCAAAGGAGGTTCCTATGTCCCGGTTGGTAAGCCATATTTTCCCTTTCTTGGACCGTGTGCGGGTTTCCAGCACCGCGCCCCGCAGGTTGGGGTCCGGGTGGTCCTGCGCATAACGGTTAAGGATAAGCCATTGCGCTGATTTTTCAATGTTCTTATCAAACTCCTTATACCCGTTCTCGGACAATGCTATCCATACAATGCCCGCCAGCGCGGCCGCAGAGCCGGTAGCAGAGCCTTTGTCCGGCGCGCGCCCGTTGGTATAGTTATCGTACCAGATGGTGCCGTCTTTCTTTTGCGCTTTTGCAAACGTGCGCGCGGTACGGGCAGCGCCTTCCAGGTACTTTTTATCGTGCGTAAGCTTGTAAGCTTCTATAAGCGACTCTGCATACCATAATGAAAAACGCGGATGAAATGAATGCTCTTCCGCAGAATTGGGCATAAACCGCATCCACACGCCTTCAGGCCCCTGCAGCTTCAGCAGGCTGTTGCACAGGTTAATGAAGGCATTGCGGAAAGCGGTGTCCCCCGAAAATTCATAAGCGTCTTTAAATAACGAACCTTCTGTATTGGGTCTTGACACATCATACAGCTCCTGGTCTTTCATGGCCTTTTGTTTCCAGAAAGGGCTGTACTCCTTCAGCACTTCGCCTGTTTTTATATTCAGGTTATCGTAGCAAACGCCTTTATCCCGGTCGTACATGTTAGCCATCATCCATTTGGCGGCATTGGTGGCTACCTGCGCGTACCTGGGATCTTTGGTTACTCTCGACAGCTCATAAATACCCGGCGTACCGTCTGATACCGTAGCAAACACCACAAAGTCGGGGCCCAGCACATCACCATGCACTGCCTTTACCATGCCCTTCATCTTAGGATCGTCTTTTATTTCCAGGCTTATCCAGTAGTTGCCTCCTTTTTTGGCGGCATCCAGGTAAGCGGGATTGTTGGTAACCTTATAGGCCTCCAGCAGCGCGTACACGGCCTGTCCCGTATGCCAGGGTACTTCGTAAGGGTACCACTTGCCTTCGGTAAGGTTATAATCGCAGCGCGACTTCCCCTCTTCATCCAGCAGCACATTGGACACATAGCCTGCGGTTTCATTAATAGCAGTAATAATTTCCGCTTTCTTTAATTGCGCGCCGGCTTGTTGTGTACCCAGTAATGTACCGGCTGTAAAAGCAGTAAATACCGTTTTATTAATCCACTTCATATTTGGTGCTTTTAGCATTCAGTTGGTATTTATGTTTATGATTGGTGACGGTTATATCATCCTGCAGGCGAAAGGTAAAATGCCAGGGAGCCTGCGGGGCGTTCACTGTTTTTATAAGCACTTGGTTTACGCCTGCTTTCAGCGGCAGGGCAATACGCTGTTCCCCCTGCCTGCTGTTTGCGGCACTGGTGCAAAGTACACCGTTGCAGTACAGCACTGTATTGGTGGCGGCATCCAAGAAAGCGTTCACCATGGCGGCGCTGTCTGTTTTTACCTGGCAATAGGCATAGGTTATGGCAGCGCCGCCTTTATAGTGATATTTTTCATCCAGGTCTATAATGCCGCCATTGTCAGAAGGAAACTTCTGCCAGCGGTAAATTTTGTTTTGGTAGTGTATGAAATCGCCGGGCGACGGCGGTACGTTATCTTCCTTTTGCGGCGCATACAAAAAGCCCGGTATATCACCGTAGTTTTTTACCGGTAACGGGCCGCACAGCATCCAGTTCTTAAAATAGCTGCGGTCTGTAACCATAATGTTCAGGCGTGTTGCGGTAACGGGCGGCAGCTTATGCTGCGCTGCGGCCTGCCGCAGCTGGTGCTCCAGCTGTGCCAGGGCAACGCATTTTTCCTGGTAGGGCTGCAGCACCACGTTTAGCCAGTAAGGCTGGTTTTCCTGCAGCCATGCTTTTTTAAACCACGCAGCAGCGGCCTGGTAACGCATGTTCAGGGCATGCAGCGTATCGGCACAGGCCAGTATTTGCGCAATAGCCTGCTGCGTACCGGACGGCATTAGCGCAGCCGCATCAGCATATTGTTTTACCATGCCGGCTATCAGCAGGCGGGTGTTGAGCATCAGCTTATACTGGCGTATGGCAAACTGCAGCGCGGCTATATCTTCCGCATAGCTGCGCGGCCTTGCTGCGGCAATGTCATCCGCAGCCTGCTCAACCAGGGCCAGGGCTTCAATGGCTGATGTATTGTTCAGGATCAGCTTTTTACCACTGTCCGGTAATATCCGCTGGTGCCATAGCTGGTCGTTCAGGTTATAAGTAAGCGGCAATGCGCGCAGCTGCATCAGTGCGTTCAGGGCTTTTACATAACGGCCGTTGCCGGTTTGATAGGCGCAGGTTTCATAACGCTGGTCAAAGGTGCCATCAGGCGCAGTGGCCAGGTTCCAGCTTTTTTCGGCGGCAGTATATACGCCGTACCAGTCTGCATCAAAAAGGTAGGCGCCACCATCGTCCCAGATAGTGGTGAAAGCGCCGGTAGCGCCGTCTGCCTTACCCTGCCTAAAAAAGCCATTGATATTGGCTTTGGCCATGGCCATATCCGGGAACATGCGGTATGAGTTGAGAATGCCGCCGCATACCATAAACTGCAGCCCGCGTTTGGCAAAGGGTTTTATCCAGGCGTCGTAATCCGGCTGGTCGCCGTACTCCCAGGTCAGGTAAATCACATCCTTTGGCAGCATATCCAGCACGGCTTCATGCTGCAGCGCAATATCGCCCCACATCATCATTTGCTTGCCGTGCTGCTTTACCACATTGTATAAGAAGTTTAAATGATCTGCATAAAACTTAGCCACACCCACACTATCCACATAGTTTTTAGAGCGGCCTTTTCCCAGGCCGAATGTTTCATCGCAGTTCACATTGAACCAAGGCGCGCTAAAGGCGCCGCACAGCTCTCCTATCACATCTGCCAGGAACTTCCGTGCCTTAGGGTCCAGCGGCGATATAAGGCTGCTGCTTTCTCCCATGGAACGGTATTGCGGCAATGCCAGTATTTTTTCAAAATGCCCGAACGACTGGAAGCTGCCAATAAGCTGCATATGATAGGTGGCGGCATAAGCGCTCAGCTCCCGTATCTGTGCAATGGTAAGCTTTCCATCGCGCGGCGCAAAGTCGGGATGCGAAAGCGGCTGCACCACATGCTCTATATAAAAGGAGAGATAGTTGATCTTCAGCTCCGCCATTCTTGTAATCTGCTCTTTGATATATGCGACTGTAGATATAGGACCGCGGCTGATGTCGTCAAATATTACGCGGCAACTGTATGCAGGCCAGTCAACAATGTTAATATCAGTATGCCAGCTATTGCGGGTAAGCTGCTTTAGCGTTTGCAAACCGTAGAACAAGCCGGTTTCTGTATTTGCGGCAATAAATCGTTCCTTGTTATTTACCACCAGCACATAACCTTCCTGCCCGATGCTGTCGATGCTGCTGCCTGCATATTGTTTTACCAGGGCAGCTGCCGGTTTGTTCTTCCCTAACAGTATGAACGTAACAACCGCTGCCGGTTGTGCGCCGGTTTTAACACTGGCGGTAAATAGCCGCCAGTGTGCGGCCAGGCGGGCCTGCATTTGGTAATCCGGTCCTTTGCTTTGCCACTGCAGCTGCATGGGAAATGTTACGGCTTCCTGCCCGGTGCTTACCTGCCGCGGGTAAGGCATTACAGGTAATACGGCGGCGACGGCGTACGCTATATGCAATAGCATAGCCATTAATAGAAATATCTTTCTATAAACAGTCATCATCTATGTCCTAAAAAAATTTACTTCGCTGACTTAGGTATCTGGTTCCTTTTCCGGTAAATAAATAAAAAATGTCCCCCCAATCTATTGGAATACTCCGGATCAAAAAAAGAGAAAAACTTCCTTTAAAACTCTCTCACTCTAATATAAAACAATTTTTCGGTAACGTACCCGGAAATTATTAAAAATTATAAAAGATTATTCTTTCGTGTTATTTCCTGCCTGAAAATATATGCCTGTTGTGTTATTCAGCTGTGTAATTTCCTGTTGCCGGCAAGCCGCTGACACCTTCACGAAATGCCTGCCAGCAGGAAATTTTACGGGTATTACCACTTTCTTTATGCGCGGCTGCAGATCATTGGGCGCTTCCAGCAACGGCGCAGTTATACTATCTTTCAATACGCCGCCGTTCTGCAGCTGCACGTTAAGATATACATTCACATTTTTTGCTGCTGTATTACCGATGTTATGAAGGCTTACCCGTACCACGTAGCTATCAGCTTTTTCACCTGCCTGTATAGCAATATCTTTTGCCGTAAGCGCTACATCCGGCAGCTGCTGCGGTATGCTGTGATATGCGCGCAGCTGTTTTACTGCAATTAAAACTGTTTGCCGGGCAGGCAACGTGAGTACGATGTCCTTTACACGTTCGGTAACAGTAATGGTATCTGTTGTTAATACGGTATGTATGCTGTCATCATCTTGTTTATTAAGCCCTGTGCTTACCTGGTATATGCCGGGCTCCAGCTGCCAAGCACGCATTTGCACGTTGCGCTGCTGCCCGAAATTGTACAGGGTGGCCTGCAATGCATGGTGATTGCCGCCGCGCACCAGTACCGCCACTTCCCTGCCGGTATTTTTCCAGGAGGCCAGTAACGACGGGTATTCATACCCTGCGCCAAAGTGGCCCATGTACATGCCGGCCAATAAGCTGTTGCCAGGTATGTACACACGGTCAGTAAACTTTACTTCGCTGGTAAGCAGCGGGAAATTGTAGCGGAGCCCATTGAGCATTTGCTGCAATCCCTGCTCCAGTATTCGATTGTCATGCGATAACGTGTACCGGTTATACGCTTGTCCGTATTTTTCTACCAGGGCATCATACCGGCTGCTGTTGCTTAATTGCTTTGCCATGGCAAACAGCTTACCCATGGGGTTAACGCCGCTTGCATGGTCCGAGCCGCCGCTGCGCAGCTGCTGCTGCACCCAGGCAAGGGAACCTGGTACTGCTGCGGCCTGCTGCTGCAAGGGCTGCTGCATAAGCGATGCATTGAAATTAACTGTTTGCAGGTAAAGCGGGTTTTGCGTAAGCGCGTACATGCCCGTTAACAGGTATTGCAGCTCATTCACGTGCCCCAGGTGATCCCAGTTGTAATATGTGTAAGTAAGCTGCGGATCATACCAGTGTGCGGCATGGCCGCCAATGCTGTCACCGTCAAAGGCCACCGCCGACGGGAGCACTCCCGCCGGCTTGCCATTGGCGGCCCTGTTGGCATCGGCTATCCATGCCTGTCCCCATTCCCCTAGTAAATGCAGTAATTCAGGGTTACGGCTATACCAGGCTGCCCATAAGCCGGGCAGCAGCGCCCTTGCATTCATGGCTACATCCACATTATAGGGCCGGTATGCCGATACGGCTGTTGCAGATAAGTAGTAAGAACGGAAATGCCGGTGCCCAAGCGTGGTAATGCCGGTCCATACATCGCGGAAATTTTGCATGCTGGTCAAACATCTTTCCACATACTCAGGGTTGCCATATTGCAGCAGGAACATGCCGGGATGCGTGTCCCTGAACAGCTCTGCGGCATGCTCCACATCATCTATCCTTTTTGAAAAGCCGCGTTCCAGCTGGCCGCTGTTCCACACCCCGTTTGCCAGGCGGGTATAGCCTACGCGGGCCAGGCTGTCATCGGCGCCCAGCACTACAGGCAGCCACCAGCGCAGCATTTCCACATCATCCCCGTATTTTCCGCCCAGCTCACCATCGGGCGCCTGTTTTACGGTTACCCACCAGTGCACCACCTTCAGCAAACGGCCTAATACCTCCCGCTGGTACACTGCCCATAACGGCGCATTGGGCGGGGCGGCCGCAAAGGTGCAGGTATCTGCCACCTGCTGCCCCAGGTACATTTTAAGCAGGCTGTTACCCGGGTATTTGTGCTGCAGCTGTTCAAACAGCTGCCGGGCCATCGCCTGCTGCCAGGCGTTATCATCCTCCTGGTCCAGCCAGTAATAGGTGCGCGCCAGCAGGTAGCATGCACGGTCGTACAGCGGATCACCCGGATCGGCTATTACCTGCTCCAGCAGGTCGGCAGCCGCATACATGCGGTATATAAGGCTAAGGCCTGTTTGCTTTACCGCCCATGACCAGCCGCCGCCATCAAAATAATAGCAGGCCAGCAGGTACTTGCGCACCATACCGATTTGGTTGCGCAATGCTATGTTGCCGCTGTCTTTTTCCAGCTGCCGCATGGCTTGCTGCAGCCAGCTTTTTACAGCGGCGGTATCTTCTTCGAGCGGTGTAGCCGTATCTATATCACGACTACGGGTATACGGATGAAATTCCAGGGCGTATAATCCAACAGGTGTGCCCTGCCCTGTTATGCTTACAATTACCTTTCCTCCATGCACCGTTATTTTCCTCCGCAACGTGCGGTAAGGCAGCCGGTAAAACGGTGTGCGGATGGTGTCTGGCAAAGACGTATGATCCACCGCTAGGGTCATTGCCAGGTCTACGGAGTCTTTACAGCCCAGGCTTGCGGTCATAAAATAATCGCCGTTGGGCAGGTTTACCTGGTACACCATACTATCCTTTGCCCACACCCCGCTTTGGAATGCGGGATTGTACAGCTTATGGTTAACCGTATCAAAAGCACCGGCAGGCGCGTGCAGCCAGCCATAGCCTGCTGCCGCACTGTAACGCATAAACGGTGTTACGCGCGTATAGCCCTGTGCTGCGGCATGCTGCGCGCTGCCCATATCAAACAGGCAGCCGGTCTGCCGGCGGCCGCAGGCGCAAAGCAGTAAGGTGCTTACCAGGTATAAGAAAATGTACCGCAATTGTTATTATTATCTGGTTTGTTGCTGCAGTGCTGCTATTGCAGCTCCTGCGGCGATCACGGCGCCCAGGCCCCGCGGATCATTATCTATTGTTTTCCGTTGCAGGTAAAAAGCCTCATTGCTGCCTATTTCCGTGCCCTGGCAAATGCCGTGCACCACGCCGCTGCCGTCTATTTTACGGGCAACGGCTTCCCATGCCTTGAGTGCAGGCGCTTTATAACGCTGCGGCAGCCAGCCTTGCTGTACGCCCGTAGCCATGGCATAGGCGAATATGGCCGTGCAGGAGGTTTCCTCATAGCTGTTTTCCCGGTTCAGCAGCTGACGCCACATACCGTTGGGCGACTGGCATGACAACAGGGCCGCCATGTGCTTTTGAAACGCCCGCAGTATTTCTTTACGGGCAGGATGGCGTGCGGGCATGTTTTGCAGCAGCACCGCCGTAGCCCATGCCACCCAGCCGTTGGCGCGCCCCCAGTAAGCAACAGACTGCTGTTGGGTGGTGCTGAACCAACCGTGCTTGTATAAGCCGGTTTGCGGGTCCAGCAGGTATTTGCGGAACTGCAATACCTGGCGTACCGCATCATCCAGGTACAATTGGCGGCCCGTGGCTTTTGCCATGGTAACCAGGAAAGGAACGCTCATAAAAAGATCATCTGCCCACACAGTAAACGCCACTGGCTCCGGGCGGCAAAAAGTGCCGTCGGCCAACCGTACTTGCGTTTCCGTTATATATTGCAGCAGCGGCCCAAGCAGCCGGTTATACAAGGCCGTATCTTTTTGCTGCAGGTACAGGGCGGCAAAAGGCAGGGCCGCTGCACCGGCATCATCCAGCATGGTGCGCCGGAACACGCGGTGGTAGCTGCCCCTCCAGGCATACAGCGAGTCGTATTGAAACTGAAGATTGGAATAGTTATCCAGCAAAAACCGGGTGTACTTTTTTACAAATGCGCCGTAGCTGCTGTCGCCCGTAGCCTGCTGTAAGGCCAGCAGGCTCCATACGGCCGTGCCGTGCGAATAATGCCAGTTGGCATAAGACTCCCGCTGGTACGCAGCCTGGCTGTCAATAGCCAACCCGGGCAGCCAGCGTTGCGGCGCTGTTTGCCAGTATTGATATGCTGCTCCCGGTCCGGGCGCAGCAGGCAATGCTTTTAGCGCGCCTGGCATAAACGGCCCTGCATACCACCATTGCTTTACAAGCGGGTGGCTGGTAAAGCTTACGGCTGTTTCCTCATCACCGGCCGGCGTTACAGCGCGCAGAAAAACAACCGGCACCACCGGAGCGGCTGTATAACTGATCAATATCTCATTATTCCCTTTGTGCAGCGATGCCGTGAAATAATTGCTGAAAGTAAAACGGTTATAGGCTATTTCCCGGAGGTTAGCAACCTTGGCAATCCCCTGCCGGTAAACCGGCTGCCGGTTTATATACACCTGTACCGGGGCGGCTGTGGTAATGCCAAAACGTATAATCGTATCTGTTAGCACGGCAGCATAACGCAGCGCATACGCCTGCTGCTGTTGTGGTATGTTCAGAAAGCGGAAACCGATCACCTGCATACCCAGCACTTCTTTTTGCGGCGTCCAGCGCCACTCGAAACGGGTATCATTCATGAGCCGGTTGGCCACCTTACAGGCAGCGGCCAGGGCGGGCGGCTGCTGTGCCGCCGCCATGCGGAACAACAGCATGAACATGCACAGGCAGCCGCCGGCATATCCTATTTTACTGTGCCGTTGCATCTGCTTTGATGTTAGCTGAAGCATCATCCTGCAGCAGGCGGCGCTTCACCGGGTAAGCGTTTCGGCTGTTGGTAATAACGCCGTTGTTACTGTTGCTGATGTACATTGCGGCCGGCGTGGCGGCAGATGTTTGTATATCCAGCCCGTTCAGCGTAAACTGCGTGGTATTGTGCACTACTATGCCGGGCCGGGTTTCTGCCGCAGGTGAGCGCAACGTAATATCAGACAGCCGTACATCTTTTACATACCGGATAAAAAAGCCGTATGCCGGGAGGCTGCCGAACATGGTAGCTTCCGGGTATTCGGTTTCCTTTTCCACTACAGGCGCGTGCAGGCTTACGTTGGCCGCCGCTTTTGTTTCAATATAAATATGCTCCAGTGAAACATTCTCAAGCGGCGCTTTTGCTATACCGCTGATAGAGCAGCCGGTTTCATCTGCGCCTGTAGCTGTAATGTCCGACAGGTGAATGTTGCGCGCACGGCCGGGCGGCGGGGCCGGCGCGCCCTGCATGTAAGGCCGCGCCCTGTTGCCCAGGCGTATAAACAGCGGTACCTGCGGCCCGTTTATTACAATATTGTTAATGGTAATATTCTCCATAATGCCGCCGTCTACCATCTCCAGGGAAATGCCGCTGTTCCCGGCCGGCTTGCCATAAATAGTGGTAAGCTGCGCGGAAGGCTTTATTACGCAGTTACTTACCACAATGTTCCTGAACCCGCCGGTAGACTCGGTTCCAAGCTTCAGGGCATTACAGTGGCTGCTGATAATGCAATCGCTGATAGTAACGTTTTCGGTTATACGCGGTGAGGTGCTTTTAACGGTAATACCATCATCGTCAGAGTCGCCGGTAATGCCGGAGATATGTACATTGCGGCAGCCGTCAATATCCATCATGTCGTTGTTCTTATTGGAATGGTTCCAGATATGCAGTCCTTCTATCCACACGAATTCGCAGCCCAGGTAATGCTGCATCCAGAAGGCGGAATTGCGCAGCGTTACATTGCGCACCTTTACATTTTTACAGTTTACGAACCACAATAAATAAGGGCGGTTGCGGTAACGGTCCGGCTTTTTACTGGTAGTTATTACAAATGCCGCGCCCTGCCCGTCAATGGTGCCGCTGCCTTCAATGCCAACATTCTGCTGATCTTTACAGAACACCAGGCTTTGCCTGGCCCATTCATCCCCGTAAAAACGGATGCCGGCATCCTGGTAGGGATATTGTTTGGTATCAGTATGGCCTAAAATGGTGGCGCCTGCAGCTATGTGCAGGGTAACATTACTCTTCAGGTAAATAGTAGCGCTTAAATACTTGCCTGCGGGAAAATACACTTTGCCGCCGGTAACGGCGCAGGCATCTATTGCTTTTTGTATGGCTTTGGTGTTATCTGTTGTACTGTCGCCTACTGCGCCATAACGGGTTACATCATACCACTGCGCTTTTACAGCGGCTGTATAGCCCATTAACAGGCAGCAAAGGCACAGGACGCGGAACAGTTTTCCGGTAACGGGAATTAATTGCATTCGTTTTTCACATTTACAGATAAAAAGATCTTACACCGAAAATAGGTAAATTTTCGGGTACGTACCCGTTTTTAATCATTTTTTTTGTCCGCCTGTGTATTTAACACCTGCAGGCTGTAGGTAACGCTGGCAGTAATGGCCTGCGGACCAGGCGTTATTTCCAGCTCCAGGGGCCATGCTTTCAGCGCAGGATAAGGCGTCCAGTAACGGGCGGCCTCCTTCCCTGCTACCCAGCGCCCATGGCCCTGCAGTATTTTCAGCGCCCACTGCTTTTCTCCCGCGCGGATCAATATGGTATGATCGTCCTGCTGTTTGAACGTCATTCCTGCATATTGTACCAATGGTTCTATTACATGCACCACGGGCCACGCATCGTGAAAGGTAACTGTAACCGTTTTTTGCAGGGCGCTGTCGGTAAACAGGTAATCGAGGCGGTACCCTACGCCGCCGGTAAGCCAGTATTTGTCTTTCAGCTCACCGCTTACGGTTACTGCATAGCGGCCAGGCCCCTTTTCTGCGGCCGACAGGCGGCCGTCGAACTCAAAAAGGTTCGTAAAATAACCGGTGCTGTCTGTGTATTCGATCCTGGGCGTAAGCGGCAGCACACCCGGCGCTTCGGGAAAGCTCATAGGCTCCGGGCGGGTATATATGGTAGGACTGGATGCGCTCATAAAACCGTGGCCTGCTGCCCACAGGTGGCTGATAGCGCCGCCATCGGGCCGGAACATGTATTTACCTTTGGCCCCCGCAGGATCTTTATAGCGGTAGGCGGTAATAGTGGCCATGAACTGTTGCGTGCGTACCAGCGCCAGGTCCAGCGTGGGAAATACTTTCATCCAGCTGCTGCTGTCGGCCGGTATGGGTGCGGCAGAACGCGTATCTTTTGTTTCCAGCGCATATGCGAGGGCCAGGTTTTTGGCTTTTGCAAAAGTGGGATAAATACAGGGCGGCGTATCAAACAACACTGCATGCTGCGGGCCATAGCCCACCAAACCACCGGTAATATTAGTCCGCAGGAAGTGCAGGTTCCGCAGGCCGGCGGTTACATAGCGCGGATCTTCATCTGCATACAGGCTGAATAACACCTGGCAGCCATCGGAAGTGGCGCTGCCGTAACCCGTCCATTTATTGGAGCGGATGCCCCATGAGCCATCCAGTGAACCATCGGGATAAATAAAGTATAAGTGATTTTGCAGCGCTTTTTTCACAAAGGCATTTACCAGCGTATCTGCTGTGAGGCGGGCATACAGGCCCAGGCCCCATAAAGACATTTCCATGTCATAGCCCAGGTCTACACCCATTTTATTACCGTGGCTGCGGCCGCCTTCCCCGTTCAGGAAACCATCTTCGTCCATTTTGGCAATGGTTCTGCGCGCCAGCTGCCGGGCTTTTTGCGTATAGGCAGGCCGGTGCAGCAGCTGCCCTGCTTTGGCCAGGGTAGCAGTGGTAGTGGCTACGTAATTGATGCTGGCAAACTCCGGTGTCATTACCTGGTACAGGTATGCCGCAGCTTTATCCATTGCGGTACGCCATTGCTGCTGCTGTACTGCGCTTAATTGCGGCTGCAGCTTTTCATATGACAACAGCAGCATTAGCAGTTGGTCGGTAGTGGTGCCGGTCCATTCTTCCGGCGTTTCTTTCCAGCTGCCGTTTGCCTGCTGCTGGCGGAACAGCCAGTCCGCGGCCCGCTGTGCCGCCTTGGCATAGCGCAGGTTACCCGTAATTGCAGCAGCTACCGTAAAAGGATATACGGCTTCCGCCGCACGGGTATGCCATACATTACAATGCGCGCACCAGATGCCGCCGGCATCAGCGCCTGCGCCGTCCGGCGCCTGCCTGGCCAGCAACGCATCTGTTAAAGCCAGCAGCGTGGCGGCATATTCTTTTTTAGGTGACAGCTCCTGCGCATGTGCGGGAAAAGACAGGAAAAGCAAACCTGCCAGTATGGGACATATAAAAAGGCGCATCGTGCAGCAGCCTGCGGTAACGAACATAAGCCTTACTGTTTTTATAAATCGCGCCCTTGTCATATGCCCGCTGCCGTTAGCACCTAGTTGCGGTAAAAGCGGTAGTTCTCACGGGTAATAATGTCAATAGGCATCAGGTAATTCTTTTCAATGGCATTGGAATACACCAGGTGCTGAAAAAGCGTCATAATACCGCGATAGCCTTGCTCCTGCGGCTTTTCGCAGATCAGGAAATCTATATTTCCGGCTTTGAGATGCTGCACATTATCGGTTGTAAAATCATAGCCTACCAGGATAATGTCTTTACGGCCCGCTGCCTCCAGGTAGCGCGCTACCAGCGATACGCGGGAGTTGGTAACAAAAATAGCGCCGATGCCCGGCTCCTGCCTGATCAGCTTTGCCAGCTTACGCGACGCCACGGCATACTCTGTTTGCTTTGAGTCGAGCGTGAGCAGTCCGTTGGGCAAGCCGTGATCTTTGAAATAAGCCCGGAAACCTTCTTCCTTGCGCAGGATGGCGTAGTTGTTGTCTATTTCCCGTGCAATTTTGGCAATTACTACTTTTTTATCGCCGGTAACACAGTAATTTATCAGCTGGGCGGCCAGGTAGCCGCTGTGAAATATCTCGGGCCCTATGTAGCACATGGCGTCATAGCCGGGAATATCAGTATTGATCAGCACATAAGGTATACCCTCCCTGCGGCTGTGCTCCATCAGCTGCAGCGCAGGATCGGGGAAGGTAGGCGTAAGCAGTATGCCCTGCGGCCTGGCCTTTATAATTTTCTTTACCTGCTTTTCAAATGTGCTTTCATCATTCTGGTCAAAATAAAAGTAGGTAACGTTTACGCCATACTGCCTGATTTCGCCGGCTGCTTTATTAATACCGTCTTTGGGCGCCTGCCAGAACTCGGTTTCCGGCGATATAACCGGCAGCAATACCGCCAGGTTAATGGTGCCGCGGGCAGCCAGCGCCAGGCGCTGGGCCAGCACATTGGGCTGATAGCCCAGCTTATCTATAATGGCCTGTATCTTCGCCTTTGTTTTTTCAGAAACCCCTTCCCTGTTGTGGATCACGCGGTCTACCGTGGCAATAGATACCTGTGCAAGCCTGGCTATCTCTTTTACACCGGCAGCAGCTTTGGCGTTATTTTTCTTCATAAAGCTTATACGTATGTAACAAATATAGAAAAATAATCAGCCGCCCGGTTGTTTGCAATATCCGTTAGCTTTGGGCGCTGGTATTGCGTACTTCCCGCTCACCGGTATGATCAAAGCCCTGCTCCCGCTCAAACTGCACCATGGCCGCGGGCCTGAAATTATTAATGAACGCGCGGCGGCGCATACCTGTGCTGTTACCGCGGCTGTAGTGCAGCGTAGCGCCCTGGTGCCACACGCAGGAGCCGGCCTTTATTTCAACGGCCACGCCTTCCTGCTCATCAGCATCGCACATAAGGGCCCCACCGCCGCTGCCTGCAGCCCGGTGGGGGCGTACGGGCAGCTTATGTGAGCCGGGTACGTACCACATACAACCGTTATCTTTCACCGCATCGTCCAGCGCTACCCAGCAGCTGGCTGCCCGCGTGTCGGGCATGCTGATCCAGTAAGCACAGTCCTGGTGCCAGGGTGTAGGCGTATTGGTGAAAGGCGCTTTATCTATCAGCATGTCAAAATCCATATCCATATCTGCGCCCAGCAGCGCTTTGGCCATGGCCAGTGTTTTTACATGCAGCGGCTGTTGCAGCAGATCGGGCAGCAGCCTGCCGGGCAGCATGATCTGTGTAATGCGCTCCCGGGAAGCAGCCGGCTTATCACCTGCTGAAAAGCCCCCCAGGTCGGAGCGGAATTTCCCGGTATTGATCTTATCATCCAGGAACTGCTCGTATATATCGCGGTAATAAAGCACTTCCGCGGGCGTAAGCAGGTTTTCCACTACCAGGTAACCATCGCGGTCAAATGCAGCTGCCTGTGATGCCGTTATAATTGCCATAAAGGTATTTTTTTGAACCTGTTCAAAGATAGTATTGTATATTTAAGAACTGTTTTAATATCATACTCCGATACTATTTTATACATGAACAAAAGCTTTGCCCTGGACACCTACTCCACTACGGAGCGCCACATTATTGATTTCAGGCAATGGGGATGGAAAGATATTGCCGTATTAGGCAAGTACCATTACAAGCAAACGCGCGCCGCGCTGGATGCGCATGCCCACCGGCATATGCTGGAAATATGCTTTTGCAGCAAAGGAGAACAGGTGTATGAGGTGAATAACAACCTTTATAGGGTAAAAGGCGGCGAGCTGTTTGTAACCTTTCCCGGCGAGCTGCATGGCACCGGCGAGTTCCCGGAAGAAAAGGGGGAAATGTACTGGATCATTATCAACATGGCCGGCATGGGAAAAACACGGCGCTTCCTGCATTTTAACGGACCACTTGCCGCGGAGTGGCAACGGCGGCTGCTGCAGCTGCCCCGCCATTTTAAAGGCAACAGCCGGCTGAAAGCCATACTGGACCAGGCATTTCAACATCATGCGCAAAACAGCGGCCTGCTGGATCATATATGGGTGCAGCACCTGCTGGCCGGTTTCCTGCTGGCCGTTATCAGCTGCTCACAATCGGCCGGTACACGCAAAATAGAAGCACGTATGGAAAAGATAGACGCCTACATACGTACGCACCTGGATGAGCCGGTGATGCTGCCGGTGCTGGCGGCGCAGGCAGGGCTGTCACTTTCGCGCTTTAAAAGCTGGTTTAAAGAAGCCACCGGCACCACTCCGCTGGACTATGTGCTGAAGCACCGCATACAGCATGCACAGGCAGCCCTGCGAAAAGGGAAGCTGTCTATTACCGCTATTGCATATGAAACAGGGTTCCAGAATGCGCAGTATTTTTCCACGGTGTTCAAAAAATTTACGGGGCTTACTCCCGGCGCATACAAACAGCGTGCAGCCGGTAACGTTATTAACCGGCGCCGCTCATAAAATTGTTGCCCCAAAGGGGTATGACTTTCCCGCTTTAATGAGTACTTTCAGGTAAAAGCCCTCTCCATGAAACCAATATCGCTACTACTGATTTTCTTTTGCGGCTGCATAACCGCCTGTACCACCAGGCGGCTGCCGCGTATAGCCATTGCAGGCCTGGCCATAGAGTCCAGCACCTTTTCACCTGCGCTTACGCAGGAAGCCGCTTTTCATGCGAAATACGGCGATAGCATTTTCACCTCCTATCCCTTTTTCCGGCCCGACTCACCCCTGCGCAGGCAGGCACAGTGGTTCCCCGCTGTAATGGGACGTTCCCTGCCCGGCGGCGCTGTTACCAGGGAAGCCTATGAGTCGCTGGTAAAACAAACGCTGGAAGCATTGAAAAAGAATATGCCGTACGACGGGCTTTTCTTTGATATACATGGCGCTATGAGCGTGGTGGGACTGGACGATCCTGAAGGCGATTTTATTACCCGCATCCGTAAAGTGATCGGCAACCAAACACTGATCTCCACCTCTATGGACTTGCACGGCAATGTATCATGGCGGCTGGCCCAAAACACAGACCTGATTACCTGTTACCGCATGGCGCCCCATGAAGACGCCATGAAAACCAAGCAACGCGCCGTAACCAACCTGCTGAACAGGCTGGAAAGCGGCAAGGGCAAGCCCAAATACAAAGCCTGGGTTCCGGTGCCCATATTGCTGCCGGGCGAAAAAACCAGCACGCGCATAGAGCCTGGCAAAAGCGTGTACAAGGCAGTGGCGCCCGCATCCAAACAATCCGGCATTATTGACGCTGCCATTTGGATAGGCTATGCCTGGGCCGATGAGCCGCGCAACCACGGCGTGGTAATGGTAACCGGCGATGACAAGGAAAAAGTGACCGGCACTGCTGAACAGCTGGCAAAAGGCTTCTGGAATGCACGCAGGGATTTTGCCTTTGTAGCGCCTACCGGCGATTTGAAAACGTGTTTGGATAAGGCGCTGGCCAGCGATAAACACCCGTTCTTTATCAGCGACTCCGGCGATAACCCCACTGCAGGCGGCGCCGGCGATGTTACCTGGACCATTACCCAGATACTGGCCCGGCCGGAGTTTAAAAAAGAAGATGGCCCCACGCTTATCTATGCTTCTATACCCGGCCCTGAGCTGGTGCAAAAAGCGCTGGCGGCAGGTGTAGGCGGGCATGTAGATGGTTATGCAGGCGCTGCTGTGGATGCGCGGTATGCCCCGCCGGTACATTTAGCCGGCACTGTTACAGCCATTAAAAAGGGCGATAAAGATGCTGAAGCGGAAGTAGTGGTGAAGGTAGGGAGTGTAAGCGTAATCGTTACTAAAAAACGGAAACCCTATCATAAGGAAAAAGATTTCACCGACCTGAACCTGCAGCCGCGCAAAGCAGCTATCGTAGTGGTTAAGATCGGTTACCTGGAGCCGGAGCTGTATAATATGCGGGCCGACTGGCTGCTGGCGCTTACACCGGGCGGCGTGGACCAGGACCTGGAACGCCTGCCTTATAAGCGTATTCAGCGCCCTATGTTCCCGTTAGACAAGGATATGCCGGAGCCTGACCTCAGCGCGCGGCTGGTGCCGACAGCAGGGAAGGCGAAATAAAACAAACGCTGCGGTGAGTTGTATATGGTATGTAATATTGATGTAAGAGATCATTCAGCCGGAACAAGCATATGATTATTACGTAAATTTAACTTCAGTTAAATTGCTTGCTTAATATTTTCCCTACTTTACATTCATAAAATAAATGCATATGAAAAGAACAGCTAACGCCCATTGGACGGGCAATCTCAAAGAAGGCAAGGGAGAAATCTCTACCCAAAGCACTGTTTTGAACAAAACACAATATTCCTTCAACACCCGTTTTGGCGACGGCACAGGCACCAATCCCGAAGAGCTGTTAGGCGCATCCCATGCAGGCTGCTTTACCATGGCTGTAAGCGCGGCGCTTACACAGGCCGGTTTTACAGCGGGCACGCTGGACACCAAAGCCACCGTTGAGCTGGACCCTGCCGCAGGCCCCAAAATCACCGGCATTAAGCTGGAGCTGACCGCTTCTAAAATTGACGGCGTATCAGAAGAGCAGTTCCGGACCATTGCCAACGGCGCTAAAGAAAACTGCCCTATTTCCAAAGCGCTGAGCGCTACGCCCATTTCGCTGGAAGTAACATATCAATAATATTCTTTTTACAAAGCAAATGCCTGGTTCCGGTTTGCAAAGCGCAGGCCAGCACCGGGCATTTGCATGTAAATAATGCATACCTTAGCCTGAACAGCAAGTTTTTCTTTATCATAACACCTTCAGCGTATGCCATTAAGTGGTCCCATTCTTATTATTGATAATGACCTGGAAGACCAGGGTTTTATAACTACTGTACTGCACCAGATTGATCCTGCTATTCATTTCCACTGTTTTTATAACGGCCAGGATGCGCTGGATTACCTGGTTAAGACCACAGAACATCCCTTTCTTATTATTTGCGATGTGCACATGCAGGGCATGAGCGGACTGGAATTACGCAAAAGCATAAACGATAATGAGCAGCTGCGAAAAAAATCCATCCCCTTTGTATTCCTGAGTGATTATGCAACGGAGAAAAATGTTAATGAGGCCTACGACATGACGGTGCAGGGATTTTTTGAAAAGGCAAACACGCAGCAGGACCTGCAGCACCAATTACACCTGATAATAAATTACTGGAAAAGCTGCCTGCACCCCAACCGCTATTTCATTTCCTGATAATAGCACCAGCCAGCCCTGCAGGCATTGCATGTTAACAAAACGAAATATTTCGATTAATTGCCGTCAAAATTATCGTTCAAACTTCCTTAAAAAATCTACATAATCACCAAAGCCTTCCCGGTTTACCTTGTACCTGGTGCAGCGGCCGTCTTTTTCGGTATAAAGCAGGTCTGCATCCACCAGCTGCTTCAGATGGTGTGAAACCGTGGACTGCGCCAGGTCAAACATTTCTACGATAGCGGTACACTGCATCCAGCCCTGCTGCTTTTTGATTGCCTCCATTATCTTTATCCGGTAGGGATCGCTTAAAGCCTTGGAGATGCGTCCTATCCGCTTCAGATCCGTTGAATTATTCATAATTGTAAATTTATCGATTTAAGGCTAAATGGCCAAACACCGGGAACCCGTGGATCGCCACACTGATACAGAATATTTTTCAGACTGACCGCAATCATATGCCAGGAAGAAAGACTATTCTAAATTGCCGTCAAAAGCACATATAAACGAAATGAGAAACGGAAAACTTGGAGAACTGATAGCAGATAACGAAAACTGGAAACATGCGCTCAAAGTTTTGGAGGATGGCATTATACGCTTTAAAACCGGACTGGCCGGCCTGCTGGAAACGGACTTTCACAAGGATGACCTGGAGCAATTTGAATATTTCCAGAATAAATTCCTGAAGATGGACGAGCAGATAAGCCTGTTGCGCCATGAGGTGCGGGAACAGCTGCACCTGCTGCAGCAGCCCTCCTCTTCCGGCGGCGTTCAGCTGAAAAAAACACTGGATCTCCAACGCCGGCTGGAGGTGAAGATGATCATTATCCAGGAGAACTTTGATAAGCTTAGTACAGAATTCAATGGCTACCTGCAAAAAACCTGTCCTTAATACAACATATTGGACAGCTTTTTTTCATTGAGTATAATGATGGCGCCTTCTTTAATATCTATCAGTTTTTCTTCACGGAAATCGCCCAGGGTGCGGATAAGGGACTCGGTGGCCGTACCTGCAATGGTGGCCAGGTTATCACGGCTGATATCAATGGCAAAAGCGCCCTGCTGCGCGTTGCTGTATTTTTTGTGCAGGTGCATTAATGCTTCAGCTACCTTTTTGCGCAGCGAGTTATATGCCAGCCCTAACAGCTGCTGCTCTTTACTGGTAACATTGCGGGCCAGCATACGCACAAACTGCACGGCTACATGGTGGTTGTTATTCAGCAGCTCTTCAAAATCTTCCCGGGGTATAAGGGTTATCTCGCACTCCTCTATGGCTTCTGCAGTTTCTTTATATACCGTGCCTTCCAGCAGGGCAACATAACCCAGGAAATCGCCTGCATTATACAGCTCTACCACCAGCTCTTTACCTTCATCATTTCTTTTAAAGGTTTTCACCTTTCCCTTCTGTATATAAAAAAGGTTAATGGGGTGGTTGCCCTCCATGTAGATGGCCTGCTTCTTTTTATACTTATCGGTATCGCGTCCTTCAGGCAGCATTTGCAGCGACTCTTTGCCGGTGGCTGCGTGCATAAGCTTATGCAGGCCTTCCAGGTCGGCAGAAAAATCCTGCTTTTTCAGGGCAGCTTTTTTGAGGCGGCTTTCAATCGCATGCAGCAGCTCCGTACCGTTAAACGGTTTGGTAATATAATCATCGGCCCCCATTTCCATACCTTTCCGGAAGTCGGTACGTTCAGTTTTGGCGGTAAGGAAAATGAACGGCACATCCCGCACTTCTTCACTGCGCTGCAGCAGGTGAAGCACGCCAAAACCATCCAGCACCGGCATCATAATATCACAGATCACCAGGTCGGGCTTGTGCTCCAGGGCCAGTTCCACGCCCACCTTGCCGTTTTCCGCCGTTAGTACCTTATAGCCGGCCAGCTCCAGTATTTCTGCAGTGTTTTCCCGTATATCTGTATTATCCTCTATTAAAAGAATGGTATGCATATAATAGCTGGGTATTTCATTTATTATTCAAAGAAAAAACTATTGTAAAGGTAGTGCCTTTGCCCAACTCACTTTCGCAGGAAATACGGCCGTTCATCAATTCACTGTACTTGCTCACAATATGCAGCCCCAGGCCGGTACCCTGTATGTTGCTTACGTTGGCGCCACGGTAAAACCGCTCAAACAGGTGCTGCTGGTCTTCCTGCGACATGCCTATGCCGTTGTCCTTTACCTGCAGTGTAAAAGCGCCCGGTTCTTTTTTTGTATAAATGGCGATAGTGGCGTTGGCAGGTGAAAATTTAATGGCATTGCCCAGCAGGTTCATCACAATATGCTTCAATAAAGAAGGGTCCAGCAGCACTTCCTGCTTCCCGGTATGAAAATAGCTGATCTCCTGCCCGTCTTTAATAATACCCTGCATTTCCTGTATCACGGTATTAATGTTCTCCGTAATATCAAAGCTGCTCATGCGCACCTGTATCTTGCCTTCTTCTATACGGCCTACAGAAAGAAAATCGTTCAGTATATCGGTCAGCAGGTTTACGGAGGTAACAATACGCTGTATGTGCTTGTTGCGTTTGGGCTGGTCGGCTTCTGCGGCGTACTGCTTTACCAGGAAGGCAGAAGATAATATGGTGCTGAGCGGGGTGCGGAACTCATGGGAGGCCATGGACACAAAACGGGTTTTCAGCTCGTTCAGCTCCTTTTCTTTTCCCAGGGCAAGGGTTAGCTCTTCTTTTGAGAATTCAAGGTCTTCCAGCGCCTTGCGCAGCTGCAGGGTGCGTTCCTCCACCTTGTGTTCCAGCTCGTTGTTCAGCTTCTCCACCTTTTCTTCGGCCTTTTTCCGTTCTGTAATATTATTAACGTAAGCTATTACAAAGGTGCCTTCCTCATTCCTGTAATGGCTCAGGCTTATTTCCACCGGGAACTCCGAACCGTCCCTGCGCAGGGCAAACAGGTCAAGCCCAATGCCCATAGGGCGGTTCTGCGGGTGTGCGTTGAACCGCTCCCGGTGGCCCACATGCTGGTGATGCGAACGTGCGGGTATCAGCTTTTCTACCTTTTGGCCCAGCAGCTCGTGCCGCTGGTAGCCAAACTGTCCCAGGGCAAAATCATTGATCAGCACAATCTCGCCCTCTTTATTGGTAACCAGTATGCCAATGCTTGCATAGTCAAACAGGGCGCCGAAGCGCTCCAGCTCTTTATTTAATTGCTGCTGGTGGCGGGTATTAGGAATAATGGAGGCAACGCGGAAAGCGCAGTAGTCTTTTTTTGCATACCGGAAGGGGATCACCTCATACCGGCCGGTAAAAGTGTTGCCGGCCACGTTAGTCCATTGCCGTTCCTCCGGCGGCACGCTGCTTTCTGTAAAGGAACCGCAGATCCCCAGCTGATGCCGGTCCAGCAGCTCCTCCAGCACCGTATGGTCCCTGGATCCCAGCATGGCAATACCGGCTTCATTGATATACAGCAGCCGGCCGCTTTCCTGCTCCCTGACCCCTACCAGGCCCGGTTCGCGCTCCAGTACAGCTGCGAATACAGCCAGTTGAAAATTTATATCAAGATCGTTAACGGAAAAATGCATACCTGTTGAACGTAAATTGTGAAAGTTGCAGCCTTTATTCAGCTGAACACGCAGCCCCGAAGGTGCAAAGGTTTTTGCGCGGGACATATGACCGTAATCATTGCCACCGATGATTGCGGTCATTGCCCGCCAGCCCGGGCCGTCCTAACATTGTGATTATAAACCGTTTTGCCATGGAAATCTATATCAGTGAGGACGCAACCGTTGCTACCCTGCAGCATGAGTTCCAGGAGGCATATTCTTACCTGAAGCTGGAATTTTACCGGCAGCCGCACGCCGCAGGGCAACCCTGCCCGGCCAAAGATAAACTGTTGCCAGGCATGCCCATAGAGGATGTTCGTATGATGCACACCTTCGGGTGGATAGATATTTCACGTAACCGCACGGCAGCGGCAGTAGAGGAAGATTTCAGCCGCCTGTACGGCCTGAATGTGCAGATAATGCGCAAATCCGGCGATCTGTGGCTGCAAACAACTACCACGGATAACCGGACGCTCGGGCAAATGAATGAGGAAGGGAATTAATTAATCATGTACTCCAGCTTTTTCTTGTCGTTTACTACTATTACCCCTTCTTTGATAGTGATCAGCTTTTCATCCCGGAAGTCGCCCAGGGTACGTATCAGCGACTCTTTGGCCACGCCGGTAAGCGCTGCCAGGTTATCCCGGCTCATGTCAATGCTGTAATGGTCGTTGTTGGTGGGATTATATTTGTTATACAGCTGTAACAGCGCGGTAGATACCTTTTTCCGCAGGGAGTTATAGGCAATGCCCAGCAGCTGCTCTTCGGTTTCTGTTACCTTACGGCAAAGCAGCTGTATAAACTTATGCATCACACCGGCATTATTAAATAAAAGGGCTTCAAAATCTTCCCGCGGTATCAGCGCCAGCTCGGCATCGTCCAGCACATCTGCGCTTTCCTTATACGTCCGCTGTTCCAGCAGCGCCGTATATCCCAGGAAATCCCCTTCGTTATACAGGCCTACTACCAGCTCCTTGCCGTCGTCGTTGCGCTTATAGGTTCTCACCTTTCCTTTTATCACATAAAAGAGGTTGGAGGGATGGCCGCCTTCGGCATACACTTCCTGCCGTTTTTTGTACGTTAGCACATGCCGGCCTTCGCTCAGGGTGGTATGCAGGTCTTTACCGCCGCCGGCTGTTTGCATCAGCGTTTGCAGGCCATTGAGCCCGTGGGGCAGCTCCTGCCGCAGCTGTTCAGCCTTACGCAGCCGGCTTTCCACGGCATTCAGCAGCTCTGTGGTATCAAAAGGTTTGGTAATATAATCGTCCGCGCCCATTTCCATGCCCCTGCGCACCTCCGGCCGTTCTGCTTTGGCCGACAGGAAAATGAAAGGTGTGTTCTGCAGCTTTTTATTTTTACGCAGCAGGTGAAGCACGCCGTACCCGTCCAGTACGGGCATCATAATGTCGCAAATAATGAGATCAGGGCATTCCGCAATCGCCAGCTCTACGCCTGCTTTTCCATTAGCTGCGGTTAAAGAGGCATAACCGGCCAGCTCCAGTATCTCGGCTACATTTTCGCGGATCTCTGTATTGTCCTCAATCAACAGGATCTTCTTCAAGGATTATTACATTTTATATTCGATGGGTCCTATGGTTATATTGGCTCCCGGTTCATAAACGGTCTTTGAGGGCCGGCCATAAACGGATGGCCAAATCTGTCATATAAATATAGCTATTTTCTTACTTCGGATATAAATATGATCAAAAGATGTGATGGTTGATCACGATCATTGCCCCGTTGATGCGGATCATTGGCAGGTTTTTACCATCATACTACTTTTACAATACAATCATAAACGATGCGAAACACGATCAAATATTACGAAACACCTATTCATATCGCCTAAACCTATGCACGCACATAAAAAACAACCTATCTGATTGAAAAACCGCATTACCATTTGTTTTCACAAGGGTTTTCTTACAACCGGGTATAGTACCCAGGTATTATACCCGGTGTTTTCACGTAACTGCAAAAACA
>NZ_DASTRI010000218.1:0-11373 GCF_035761305.1 Chitinophaga sp.
TCTGGAAACCAAATGCGCCGCGCATGGTAATGCTCAGATCAAAATGTTTATACTGCACGGTATTGTTCCAGCCCAGGTAATGTTTTGGCAAACCATTACCCAGCACTTTTTTATCATCCGGACTTTTATCTGCGCTGGCTACCGGCTTGCCGTCTTTCCCTTCAATAATCCAGCGGCCGTTATCATCTATGCCCACGGATTTATACCCGTAAAAATTACCGATGGGTTTTCCCACCTGCACCCGGTGTGTGGCCTCCTGTATAGGCTCGCCGGTATAGCCTGCATCAAAATAATCGTTGGTGGTGGCAAAGCTGTTGCTGGCTAATGACACCAGCACGTTCTTGTTGGTAGAATAGTTAATGCCGGATGTCCACTCCAGCGTTTTGGTGCGTACCGGTACTACGTTCAGCAGCACTTCCAGCCCCGTGTTCCTGATCTGCGCGGCATTGGCCACTATCTGGGGCATGGGGTAAGGCGGCACCGGCACCTGGTAGTCGAACAGCGCATCTTTTGTTAAACGCCGGTAGGCATCTATGCTACCGTAAATACGGCTGTTCAGCAGTGAAAAGTCGAGCCCCAGGTTAAACTCCTCTTTCTTTTCCCAGCGCAGGTCGGCATTAGGGTTACGCACAGGATCAAGCCCCTGTACCCATACGCCGTTTACCAGGAAACGGTTGCCGTAGTTAAAGCTGCGCAGTGATGCATACAGGTCGTCGGGAATAGTGCCGGTAACGCCAAAGCCCGCACGTAATTTCAAATCATCCATCCAGGTAAGGCCGCTCATAAACGATTCTTTGCTTACGCGCCATCCCAGTGATATGGCGGGGAAGGTGCCCCAGCGGTTATTTTTCCCGAATTTGGTGGAGCCTTCATGCCGCACGCTGGCCAGCAGCAGGTATTTATCATCCCAGTTATAACTAAGCCGGCCAAAGAAACCTATGAGCTTCCACTTGTCTTTAAAGCTGCCCATCAGCGCATCGCCGCGTTTAAGGGCATTGCCGGTTTCCATGCTGTTGTAGGAATACTGGTCCGTGGGAAAGTCCCAGTTCTCCATGTAAAAATTCTCGCGTGTATTATCCTGGTAGCTATAGCCGCCTAACAGGCTTACCCGGTGTTTATTAAAGCTGTGCGCATATTCGCCCGTAAGTTCCAGCAGGTTATCCCTGCGGTCCGATGTACCGCGGGAGGCATACCCGTTACGGTTATTTTTTACAGTAGATACATGTTTCTTGGTTTCTGCATACCCCCTTGTTTCCGACCATTTGTTGCCGGATAGCAGCAGCTTTAGCCGCAGATCACGAACGGGTTCCAGGGTAAGGCTGCCGTTCATGCGTATTTCCCGCTCGTCATTCTGCCCGTACGATTCCATCAGGTAAGCCACGGGGTTATCATAAAAATAAATATTGCGCTCCAGCCAGTTGCCGTTTGCATCGCGCACGCTATCTGTAGGGTTGCGTATCAGCGCCTGCCGGTACACATAATTATTAAAGCTGGTGCCATCACTAAAGCTGCTTACATCCACCCCCGACCAGTAAGTACGGCTGCGGGTTATCAGGTTCAGGTTAGCTTTCAGCTTACCATCCAGCATAATATGGTTTACATCGGCACGGCCGGTTACCTGCTTGTTATTGGAGTTCAGGAAAAGCCCTTCCCAGTTACGGTAGTTTAAAGAAGCAGTAACATTGGTGGTAGCGCTGCCGCCCTGGAAAGTAAGGTTATGCGTGTGGCTTACAGGTGTGCGGGTAATTTCCTTTAACCAGTCGGTAGAGGTGCCGTAATCCACAAAGTCAATGCCTTCCTTGATGTACCTGCGGTAATCATCGCCGGTTAAAAACTCGGGGCGGCGGGCAATGGTCTGCACACTCACATAGCCGTCATACTGCAGGGTAGGCCGCATATTGCCATGCAGCTTTTTTGTGGTAATGAGTATTACGCCGTTGGTGCCGCGGGTGCCGTAAATAGCAGCGGCAGAGCCGTCTTTCAGCACGTCAATGGATTCAATGTCTTCCGGGGCAACGGTGTTCAATGTACCGGGAATGCCATCTATCAGCACAAGCGGTGAGGTGCCTGCCTTCAGGGTGGTAATGCCGCGCAGCTGTATCTGCGTATTGGCAGTGGGATTGCCACTGGGAGTTGATACGGTAAGCCCTGCTACCTTGCCCTGTATCAGCTGGGCGGCATCGCGCACTGCGCCCTTTACAAAATGATCCGATTTTACGCTGGCAATAGCGCTGGTTACATCGCCTTTGCGCTGGGTGCCATAGCCTACCACTACTACTTCATTTAGCCCCACTTCGGCCGACTGCATCTGTATATCTATGGTGGAGCGCCCGTTCAGCGGCATTTCCACGGTTTGCATACCGGTGAACTTAAATACCAGCGTTTTGCCGTTTGCCGGTACTGTCAGCTGGTAGCGGCCGCCCGCATCGGTAATGCTGCCGGTACTGGTGCCGGCTACCGACACGCTCACCCCGGGCAATGGCGTGCCTTCTTTTGCATCTGTTACTTTACCAGATACCGGCATCCCCTGTGCCAGCAGGTACCCGGATGCAAATAACCACGGTATTAGCAACAGCGTGGCCCTAACGTGAAATAAGCGCATGTCCTTATGTTTTAATGGTAAAAAAGCTATAATGATTACAGTACGGCTAACTATGCCACAAGCGATGCTTATCCTTCCTTTGGTTGAATGTTCAGGCTGATACGTGAGATAAATTTACCCCGGAAAATAAGTGTCTTTATCACACTAATTAACCGATCATTTGCAAAAATTAACTGCCTGCGCCTTGATAACTTATTAGAGGGGCTAAAAAAAGGCTGTATCAAACTTTTGATACAGCCTGCTGGTACTTTATGGGGTTGCGCTTATATTTCAGGATGCTGGGCATAGCTGCTCCACAGCTCATCCAGGCTTTTACCGGTAAGGGTTTGCCATAGCTGCGGGGTATAGGACTGGCTGCGCATGCTGGCATCCAGCACCTTTACAATGCCGGGTTTCACATTCTTTTCCAGCCACAGCAAAAAACGGGCTGTTACCCGGTAGCTTTGGTTATAGTGCTGGGAAGAGGAGTATGGCGGTAGCTTCCAGCCGGCGTTTTCATTATCTACCCCAAAAGCATAACGCACATAATCGGCAATACCTTCTGTTAACCAGCCCGGCTCAGAACCACTGGGGTAAGCCTGTACAATATGCATTACTTCATGCGTAACCACATCAACATCTTCAGGGTGTTTGCGCAGCCATTCAGGGCTGTAGCTTACAACGCCGCCGCTGGTGGCGGCTACGCCTTTATACTCAGGGTCTATTATAAAGGTTACTTTTTTCAGCGTTTTTTTGTTAAAGCTGTCGGCCAGCTGCGGATATACTTTAAAAAATACATCTTCCAGCTTTTGCTTTACAGCCGGGTTAAAGGAGGAATCCTTGTTGATGACCAGCAGCGTATAGCGGCCGTGTTTGATCTTATCGCGGTTAGCGGAAGTTTGCTGGGCCCTGGCCGCAGTAAGCTGCAGTAGCAGCATAAGCAGTACAGACCATCCTTTTAAACATGTTTTCATTTTGCTGGCTTTTAATTTTTACAGTGTGCGGGCAAGATACTGGCTTTCCTGCAGTTGTACAATACCAGCCGCAAACAGGCCGCCAGGCGCATGGAATAATAACAGCAACGAAGGGAATAAGCTGTTGAGCAGGAGAGATTAAATAGAGCCCGATAGACATCAAGCTCCGGGAGATGATTAGTTAAGACACAACGTTCATTAAATGAACAGTACCGTATTCCCAAAAAGGTAAGCCTGATGAATATCAGGCTCATTCCCTATTGGTTTAACCATTAAAAGACACAATATGATTCTCGCAAACATTCACATGACAATGACAATATGTTATTCCGCCAGCGCACTGCTAACGGCAAAGAATTTTATATGGGGTTGGTTATGATGGCTGCAGCCTTTGCTTGCCTTGTGTTCATTACTGTTTACAACCAACCTAAAAATGTCCCCCCCTTAGATATGGCCAGGTAATGCGGCTGCATGTACCCAATAATGTTGAACTCTATAATTAACGTTCCTGAACCGGAAGATGGGGCTCACTATCTTCCTCTTTCATAGCACCAAAATTAAAGAGATTCCTATTTTTAATATGTTAATCATCGGTTAACGGGATGAGTTTTATACAATTATTCTTCGCAGTACAAAACCCGCTACAGTAGCGGGCCCCGAACAAATTATGACAAAGATCAGCTTTGGTTTAACGGGCCACTGCTATCTTTATGCAGTAGAAACAAATGTGGGGTTGCACCTGGCCGCTTTCCATCCTGTATTTAATTAATCTGTAGATATGCCTTCTGTTGAAATATTAGCCCGGATACAATTTGCCTTTACCATTGCCTTCCATTATATATACCCGCCGCTGAGCATTGGACTGGGAGTGTGCCTGGTAATTATGGAAGGGCTGTACCTTAAAACCGGATCTGTTATTTACCAGGAGGTTACCCGTTTCTGGATCAGGATATTTGCGCTCATATTTGGTGTTGGTGTGGCCACGGGCATTGTAATGGAGTTTGAGTTCGGTACCAACTGGGCCACCTATTCCCATTACGTGGGCGACATATTTGGCAGCGCCCTGGCAGCCGAAGGCATTTTTGCCTTTGCCCTGGAGTCCGGCTTCCTGGGCATATTGCTGTTTGGCTGGAACCGGGTTAGCAAAGGCGTGCACTTTTTTGCTACCATCATGGTGGCCCTGGGCTCCATCTTCTCCGCCCTGTGGATCGTAATTGCCAACTCCTGGCAGCAAACGCCCGCCGGCTTTCGTATAGAAGGCAGCGGCATGCAGGCCCGGGCAGTGGTAACCAACTTTTGGGAAATGGTAATGAACCCTTCCTCCGTTGACCGCTTTTCGCATGTGATCATCGGCTCATTCCTGGCTGGCGCTTTCCTGGTTATGAGCGTGGCAGCCTGGTATATATTGCATAACCAGTTTACCAAACACGCACAGGCCATGTTTAAGGTGGGGCTGCGGGTAGCGGTGGTAGCCGCGTTGCTGCAGCTGTTTACCGGCCATCGCTCTGCCCACTATGTAAGTAAATACCAGCCGGCCAAGCTGGCCGCTATGGAAGGGCATTACGACAGCCTTGCCGTGGCGGATATGTACCTGGCCGGCTGGGTAGATCAAAAGCACGAAAAAACCACCGGGCTTAAAATCCCCGGCGGGCTCTCTTTTCTTACACACGGCAGCTTTAAAGCCCCTGTGCAGGGCCTGCGGGCCACACCGCCGGAGGACCGGCCCACTGCGGTAAACTTCGTGTTTCAAACCTATCATCTTATGGTGGCTATTGGTTTTACCCTCATAGGGTTAACCTTGCTGGCCGTTTTCCTGTGGTGGAAACAAAAGCTGTTTAACCAGCGTTGGCTCATGATCATATTTGTAGGCGCCGTGCTGCTGCCGCAAATAGCCAACCAGGTAGGCTGGTACACTGCAGAGGTAGGGCGGCAACCCTGGGTGGTGTATGGCCTGCTGCGCACCTCCCAGGCGCTTTCTAAAACCGTAACTGCCAACCAGGTGCTGTTTTCACTGGTATTGTTCACATTTGTATATGTATTGCTGCTGGCGCTGTTCCTGTTTCTGCTGCACCGGAAAATACAGCATGGGCCGGATGTTATGCAAAATGAGGAAGAGGTGAGCGACCTGTATTCCAAAAGGAACATCGGCGGCATTCATTAAACGATTGGCACATAACTATAAATTTTCTGTTGCATGGAAACGATCCTTGGCCTTGATTTACCTACCTGGTGGTTCCTGGTAATTGGCGGACTGATTACCGGTTACGGTGTGCTGGACGGCTTTGACCTGGGCGCGGGCGCGCTGCACCTGTTCTTTAACAAGGAAGAAAGCCGCCGCACTGCATTAAACGCCATCGGCCCTGTATGGGATGGTAATGAGGTGTGGCTGGTAATTGCCGGCGGCGCTTTGTTTGCGGGCTTTCCATTGGTGTACGGCGTAATGCTTTCTACGTTTTATATTCCGTTTATGCTGTTCCTGGTGGCGCTCATCTTCCGCGCCATTTCCATAGAGTTCCGCAGCAAGGAGCCATGGCCCTGGTGGCGTAAAATGTGGGACTTCAGCTACATGGCTTCCAGCACTTTTATTACGCTGCTGCTGGGCTTAATACTGGGCAACCTGATACAGGGCATTCCCATGAATGAAAAGCATGAATTTACCGGCAGCCTGCTCACCTTCCTGAACCCCTATGCCATATTGATTGCCGTTACCACCCTTTCGCTGTTCATGCTGCATGGCGCTATTTACCTTACCATGAAAACAGAGAACCGCCTGTATGCAAAGCTTACCGTGCTGGTAAATAACTGCAGTAAGTTCTTTATCCTTTGCTTTATTCTTACCTCTATGGCCACGCTTATTTACATACCGCATATGACGCAGCAGTTCAAACACTATCCATTGCTGTTTGTGCTGCCGCTAGGCGCTGTGCTGGGCGTGCTGAACCTGAAGCGGAATATCGACAGCCGTAAATATTTCACTGCATTTATATTCTCCAGTCTTACTACGGCCACTTTGCTCATATTGTTTGCAATAGGCTTATTTCCCAACATTATCATCTCCTCTGCCAACCCTGCATGGAGCATCAGCATTTACAAGGCCGCTGCCTCTGCCGCCTCTTTAAAGATCATGCTGCTTATTGCAGCCATAGGCACCCCGCTGGTAGCAGCCTACACTGTTTTTGTATTCTGGACCTTCCGTGGTAAAGTAAAGCTGAATGAAATGAGCTATTAAAATAAATAGTAAGCCAGCAGCAGAAATTGTTCAAAAAAAGATTGGCAACCGGTTGTTTTTGTTAACACTCGTTAACACTTCTACATAAATCAGCAAAACATGCGTGCAAAAAAAAGGTCCCCGCAAAAAATTGCAGGGACTTACCATTTAACCTATATTCTGTACTGTAGCATCAAAACTTAAAAATATCGTAAGGGGAAAACTAAGGATAAACTGCTCAGTATCAGTATATTATAATTAACACTTCACTACTCCTGGAAATGTAACTGTGCTTTAGACAGCTAATCTGACGGAAGGTTTAATCTGTAAAAAAAATTTTTTTAGTTGTGTGCTTGAATTGCCCCGCCTAAAGATATAATAATTGACAATATCATGTATACGAAATGTGATAGAATTAGGTTGCCGGGGAAATATTAAATTGCATAGTATGAACCGCATCGACCGTCTTTCCGCTATACTTATTCAGTTGCAAGGCAAAAAAATAGTGAAGGCTGCTGAAATAGCAGAACGGTTTAACATTAGCCTGCGTACCGTGTACCGCGATGTAAAGGCCCTGCAGGAATCGGGCGTGCCTATTGGCGCAGAGGCAGGCACCGGCTATTACATAGTAGAAGGTTACCACCTGCCGCCCGTAATGTTTAACCGCGAAGAAGCCGCTGCCCTGCTTACCGGCGAAAAGCTGATGCAGCAGCTCAGCGACCGCTCTAACCGGCAGCAGTTCAGCAGCGCCATGCAAAAAATAAGAGCGGTGCTGCGCGGCAGTGAAAAAGATTTCCTGGAAGTGCTGGATGAGAACATTGCAGTAGTGCGCCATTACACTCCCCAGGAAGATGAATTTCCCAACCGCTTTCTTTCAGACATTCAGCATGCGCTGGGCAAGCAGCTGGTGCTGCAAATGGAATACCGCGCCGCACATACCAACGAGTTTACCAAACGTGAAATAGAGCCTATTGGTATTTATTACAGCCACAGCACCTGGTACCTGATAGCCTGGTGCAGGCTGCGCAACGACTATCGTAACTTCCGTACAGACCGTATTCGCAACATGCAGGTAACCGGCAGCAGCTACGATAAATCAAAACATATTTCACTGCAGGAATACCTGGAGCGGTATAACGCAGACCCCGACCCCACGCACACTTACAAGGTATGCTTTAGCCTGCGGGTAGCGCGTTACCTGGGCAGCCAGAAATATTATTACGGCCTGGTAGAAGAAAAAACAGAAGATCAGCAGGTGATGTACACCTTTATGAACAGCTACCCGATGGAATATTTTGCCCGCTGGATATTGATGTGGGGCAGCGATGTTACCATTATCAGCCCCGATGAGCTCACCCTGCGCATGAAAGAGCTGACCCTTGAGCTGAAAGCGCATTATGAAGTATAAGCGCATTCTTCAGGTTTGCTTCAAAATTATTTTTTTGCTGCTGCTGACATAACGCTGTCATCTTTCCGTAGTTGTTTTGTATTCGGCTATACCAACACCTTACATGAAAATGCATAAATGGCTGCCCTGGTTGCTGGTAGCAGCGCTGGGGTTAAAGTATACGCAACTAAAACGTGACACTATGAATACTAACCAGATCCTTTGCATCGACAATTTTTTTCTGCCGGCTGCCAACCTGCAGGAAAGCCGCCGCTTTTATGCTGATACGCTTGGCCTGGGCGTAAAGTTCGACTTCTCTGAAAAAGGGCTGCTGGCCTTTAAGGTAGGCAACGACGAAGCAGCTATTATCCTGAAGGATAGTACCCTGTATGCAGATGCAAAGCCGGCTATTTTACTGCAGGTAACAGATGTGCAGCTGCTGTATGCAGCGCTGCTGGAAAAAGGCGTGCGCTTTACCAAAAAGCCATACCGCATTAATACCGGGTGGGCAGCGGAGCTGCAGGACCCTGCGGGCAATGTGATTGGCATTACAGATTATAATACGGGAAACAAGTAGGAGTGTAAAAGTGTTATTTATCTTCCCCCAGCCCTAACAGGTCAATAGCTTGCTGGGCGGCTATCTGGCTGGCGTCTTTTTTATTAAAGGCTTTGCCGCTGCAAATGAGCTCACCATCCACCACCGCGCCTACGGTAAAAATGCGGCGGCCGTTGTCCATCTGCTCTTCCAGCAGCTCAAACTCCAGCACCTTGCCGTTCTTATTGGCCCAGCCGTACAGCTTATTCTTGTGGTTCATTTCCACGCTTTCCAGCAATTCCAGGTCAATATAGGGGATGATGATGCGTTTGTACACGAACTGCTTGGTGCGGTTATAGCCTTTATCCAGGTAAACCGCGCCTACCAGGGCTTCCAGGGTATTGCCAAATATCTGGCTGATCTTTAAAAAGCTGTTGTACTTATCGTAAATGGTGAGTTTGCGCAGGCCCATTTTAATCGCTATCTCATTCAGCTGCTGGCGGTTCACAATTTTGGAACGCATTTCTGTTAAGTACCCTTCTGTTTTGTAAGGATATTTACGGAAAAGGTAGTCGCCGATGATAGCGCCTAAAATGGCGTCGCCCAGGTACTCCAGCCTTTCATTGCTTTCCAGGAACTTTTCTTTGCTGGAGCGGTGGCTGAGCGCCACTTCGTATAACGAAAAGTTACCTGGCGCAAAGCCAAGCAGGTTGTAAAGGTCGCTGTAAAGTTGCCTTTTCCTGGTTATGAAGCGATATAAAAATCCTGGCAGTAATTTCACACAATCAAGCAACAAATTTTTTGAAAATGATGGAGGCATTATGGCCGCCAAAACCAAAGGTATTACTTAATGCAGCGTTAATAGGCCTTTTTTGTGCGATGTTAAAGGTAAAATTTAATTTGGCATCCAGTACCGGGTCGGCTGTAAAATGGTTGATGGTTGGAGGTACGGTGCTGTCTACAATTGACATAATGGCTGCTATGGATTCCACTGCGCCGGCAGCGCCCAGCAAATGGCCGGTCATAGATTTGGTAGCGCTGATGTTCAGCCGGTAGGCGTGCTCTCCGAAAACCTGCTGTATGGCTTTTACTTCTGCTACATCCCCCAAGGGTGTAGAGGTGCCATGTACATTAATATAATCAATATCGCCGCTGCTCAACCCCGCATCTTCCAGTGCAAGCCGCATTACATTCATAGCGCCCAGGCCTTCCGGGTGCGGTGCTGTAATATGGTGTGCATCTGCCGTGGCGGCTCCTCCCGCCAGCTCTGCATAAATTTTAGCTCCCCTGGCCATCGCATGCTCGTATGATTCCAGCACCAATGCTCCTGCGCCTTCGCCCATTACAAAGCCATCTCTGTCAAGGTCAAAAGGCCGCGAAGCGGTTTTGGGATCATCGTTTCTTTCAGATAACGCCTTCATAGCATTGAAGCCCCCTATACAGGCTTCATTGACCACATCTTCAGAACCACCGGTAATCATTACATCCGCCTTCCCGTAACGGATCTGGTACATGGCTTCAATAATGGCATTGGTAGAGGAAGCGCAGGCAGAAACCACGGAAAAGTTCGGGCCCCTGAACCCGTGCCGGATAGAAATGTGCCCCGCGGCAATGTCAGTGATCAGGCGCGTAATCAAAAAAGGGCTGAAACGTGGTGTTCCATCCCCCAGGTAAAAATCTCTCAGCTCATGGCAAAAATTGATCATTCCCCCTACGCCGGTCCCCCATATAACGCCTACCCTGTCTGCATTAACAGAATTGCGGTCGATTTTTGCATCCTGCACAGCATGGTCGGCGGTGATAACAGCGGTTTGTGTAAAGGGGTCCATTTTACGGGCCTCCTTTTTGTCGAGATATTGGGTGGGATCAAAATTCTTTAATTCACAAGCAAAACGGGTTTTAAACTTGGAAGCGTCAAATTGCCGGATAAAATCGGCGCCAGATACACCGTTCGTCAACCCCTGCCAGTAATCCTGTACGGAATTGCCGAGCGGTGTAAGTGCGCCTAAACCTGTAACGACTACGCGTTTTGGTTGCATTAAAACAATTCTGGTTAAGTAGGATTATTTTACGTGTTCTTCCAGGTAAGCAACGGCCTGGCCAACAGTAGTAATAGTTTCAGCTTGTTCGTCGGGAATGGAGATGTTAAATTCTTTTTCGAATTCCATGATCAGTTCTACCGTATCCAAAGAGTCAGCACCTAAGTCGTTGGTGAAGCTGGCTTCAGGAGTTACCTCGGCTTCGTCAACGCCCAATTTGTCAATGATGATCTTTTTAACTCTTGATGCAATGTCTGACATAATTTTAAGTGTTTTTGGTTTAAAACTTGACTGCAAAAATATAATTTTTATTGAATTGGCAACTACGCATCTAAATTTTCACACATACGCCCAGGTAATAATACGCTCAAATCCTTTACCAGCCTCAATTCAGGCAGATTATTAATAATATACACAGCGCCCGGAAAGGGCTTCGCCGGGCCTCATTTTCCCAAAACAGCGGTTATAAAGGCAAAAACGCCACTCAACCGGCTATGGGACCTTTTATATACGTATTCATCACTCTTAACTTTAATTAACACTTGGCCGGCGTAACCACCTTTGCCATTTATTAAATTTGCCGGTGGCCCGCGCTAAGCATGCCACGTTATCAGAACCGGCGAACTCATTACATATATATATATAAGGC
>NZ_DASTRI010000219.1:0-22325 GCF_035761305.1 Chitinophaga sp.
GACAGGCGGGCGCAGGCCGGGCGGAAGCCTGCAAAAAATAATCAACCCTGAGCATTCAACAAGCGGATAAGGCTTCCAAAAAATAATCAGTCTTCAATAACTGGCATAAGGTCTGCAAAAAAATCCGCGTTCAGCAAGCAGCATCCATATAAAGCACCCCCCAACGCAATAACTACAACCACAAAAAATAACATATACAATAAAAAACTAGTAATTTCCGGTTATGAAATTCCTGGCTTCTCTCATCCTTATTGTTGCCCTGAGTTACCTGGGCGGTTTATTCCTCGACTGGTGGTCTGTAGCGCTGGCAGCTTTCCTGGTAGCACTGGTAATGCCGCTATCTGCCGCCAAAGGCTTCGTATACGGCTTTATCTCCGTATTCCTGCTTTGGATGGCCCTGGCCTTTTTCCAGGATGTACGGAATGATCATATACTGGCTAACCGCGTTAGCATGATATTCCTGCAAATGCGCAGCCCCATTATAATAGGCGTGATCAGCTCCGTTATCGGCGGACTGGTAGCGGGGCTGGGAGGCTTAACCGGCAGCCTGCTGCGTAAAGCATTACGTTCGCCGGTAGCAGTAGCCAAATAACTAACCATTCAAAATGCTCCGAACCTTATTCGTCTTTGCCTTGCTGTGCGTTGCCGGGTATTGCCATGCAGGCATTATCCGCGGCCATGTTACCAATGAAAGGGGAGAAGTGCTGCCCTTTGCCACCCTGTTTATAAAAGGCACCACCCAGGGCACTACCACAAACGCCGGCGGACAGTACCACCTGGAGCTGCCGGATGGCGCCTATACCATCGTATGCCAGTATATCGGTTACCGGAAAGTAGAGCAGGCAATAACGCTATCCGGCGCCCTGCAGCTCGATTTTCAGCTGCAGCCCCTCAGCCTGCAGATAAAGGAAGTGATTGTGAAAGGCGGCGGGGAAGATCCCGCCTACGCCATTATCCGGCAGGCAATCAAAAAACGTCCCTTTTACCAGCAGCAGGTGCCGGAATTTACCTGTAACGCCTACATCAAAGGCATGTTCAAGCTGCGTAATGTGCCGGAAAGGTTCTTCGGGAAAAAGGTAGACAAGCAGGATATGGGGGTAGACTCTACCGGCAAAGGCATTGTATTCCTTTCAGAGTCGCTTACCAGGCTTTCGTATAGCCGTCCGGATAAGATAAAGCTGCAGGTGCTCTCATCCCGCCAGAGCGGCGGCGGCTTTGGCTTCAGCTTCCCGGCCTATATCAACTTTTATGACAACAATGTATCGGCGGTTATTACCCAGTTCAGCCCGCGGGGATATATTTCACCAATAGCGGATAATGCCCTGGCATATTATAAATACCACCTGGAAGGCGTTTTCAGTGAAGACGGCCGCACCGTGAATAAGATACAGGTAATACCCAAACGGAAATACGAACCCCTGTTTGCCGGCTATATATTCATTACAGATGGCGACTGGCGCATTCACAGCACCGATCTTATACTAACGCGCGACTACCAGCTGGAAATAATGGATACGCTGAAAATACGGCAAACATTTGTGCCGGTAGACAGCGCCGTGTGGCGTATTAAGGACCAGCTGATCAGCATATCCCTGAAACAGTTCGGCTTTGACCTCATAGGCAACTTTGTGAATGTGTATTCCGGTTACGATATTCACCCCGGCTTTAAGCCTAAGTATTTCAACAATGTGCTCATGAAATACGATACGGCCTTTAATAAAAAGAGCATCGCCTATTGGGACAGCATACGTCCCGTACCGCTGGAAAAAGAAGAGATAAAAGACTTTCATGAAAAAGACAGCGCTGCCCAGGCCCGCCGCGACAGCGCCGTATCATTGCACCACCTGGACTCGCTGCGTAAGCACCAGCCTCCTGTAAAGCTGCAGCAGTTTTTCTGGGGCGGTGTTAAACATAGTTACTACTTCCGGCGCGATAGCTCCCTGCCGCATCATCAGCTGTCCATGCGCCCCCTGCTGACGCAGCTGGAATATAATACCGTGGAAGGGCTGGTAGTAAGCATTGAGCCAGGCCTTACGCTGGACCTGCCGAAAGACCAGTCATTAACGATTGCGCCCAATGTGCGCTATGGCTTCAGCAATACCCACCTGAATGCCTATACGCAAATTTCCTGGGCGCAGGAGTCGCACCTGAACCGGCGTTACGGCAGCAATTTATGGACGCTGGCCGGCGGTAAGCGCATCTCGCAGTTCAATAAGCAGCAGCCCATTGATCCGCTTACCAATGAGGTATATACCCTTTTGCTGAAAGAGAACTATATGAAGCTGTATGAAAACTGGTTCGGCGCCTTCTCTTTCCACCGCAGTTTTGAAAGCAATGCAGCCATAAGCATAGGGTTTTTGTATGAGGACCGCATTCCTGTGGAAAACACTACAGACTTCGTTGTTTTTAAGAACAGTAAAAAAGAATTTTTACCCAATCATCCTTATGAGCTGGCAGATGTGCCCTTTACCCGGCACCAGGCATTTATTGCCAGCCTGAATTTCAGCTTCCAGCCCGGCCAGCGGTATATTGAGCTGCCCGACCGCAAAATAGCCATTGGCGGAAAATATCCCCGGTTTGAGGTAGGATATACGAAAGGTATTCATGGCCTGGCCGGCAGCGACGTGGACTATGACAAATGGAGGGCGCAGGTATCTGACAATATGAACTTTAAGCTGTTTGGCGAGCTGCGTTACCGCCTGGCTGCCGGCGGCTTTTTGAACAGTAAATCAGTAGCCATACCTGACTACCAGCACTTTAACGGCAACCAAACTTTTTACAATATCCGTTACCTGAACAGCTTTCAGCTGGCGCCGTATTACAAATACAGCAACGTGGAAGCTTTTTATACCACACTTAACCTGGAACATCATTTTAACGGGTTGCTTACCAACAAAATTCCGTTGCTGAACCGTTTAAAATGGAACCTGGTGGCTGGCACCAATGCATTTTATGTTAACAGGGACAATAATTATGTAGAAGTATTTGCAGGGCTGGAAAATATTTTTAAGCTGATAAGGGTAGATGTAATTGCCGGCTACCAGAGTAAAGATGCGACGCGGATTGGGGTACGTGCCGGTTTCGGCGGTCTGCTGGGCGGCGCCCTGTTCAGGCGCTGATAAAGCTGATAAAAAGAAAAAAAGCAAAGCGTGTAGAACCCTTTGCTTTTTTTGCTTTTTTAGTTTTTACTCATTTTCCGTTTGCTAATGTCTTTGCTATCGTCATAAAAGAACGCCAGCACGCGATAAGCTAAAAAAGCTATAATGAAGTAAAAAATCGAAAGAAGAATTGTACTCATAAAATAACATTTTTGGGTTACACCAGTTTTGCTTGTTAAAACCCAATAACCCAAAAAGAATGCCAAAGCAGGGGGTATACATCAAGCTGGTCATTATCAAATACTTAACCGGTAAAGCATTAAGGGGATAAACCTGCCCCTCTGGCAGTTGCCTGTAGTGAAAATTACACTACTCATCCAATAGTGTGGATTTGTTTTACTAGCATCAACATGTTATCACGGTATCTCCTATATTACCAGGTAATTACTTCGCTGCAATCAATTATTCATATCACAATTATTTTCAAAGGCATTTCCGCAAAAGCGGAATTCGTAATTCGTAATTCACTAATTCCTAATTAAAAGCCTTATCTTTGCCCCGCGGAAAGCACCGGTATTTAAAGACTTTCCTATTAAATGAAATTTTGTTCACCAGGCAAGTGTCCTTAAAATTTCAACAACGCATTATGGCATTACACAACAGGGTGTCTGCCGACGAGCTGAAACGCCGTCTGGCAGCAGAAACATTTAAGAGAACGACCATCTCCTTTTATCAGTACGCAAAAATTGCTGATCCACAGGCCTTCCGTGACGAGATCTACAAGGCCCTTTCCGAAATCCAGGTTTTTGGACGCATTTACGTGGCGCATGAAGGCATTAATGCCCAGATCAATGTGCCGGAGCATAATTTTAACGCCCTCCGGGATTACCTGTACTCCATTCCCTTCCTGAACGGCATACGGTTGAACATTGCGGTAGACGACGACGGCAAATCTTTCTGGGTGCTGCGTATAAAGGTGCGGCCCAAGATAGTGGCAGATGGCATTACCGATCCATCCTTTGATATGGACCACAAAGGCCAGTACCTGGATGCAGCCGCATTTAACGAGCTTGCAACCAACCCGGACACCATTATCGTGGATATGCGCAACCATTACGAGTATGAGGTAGGCCATTTTGACGGTGCCATAGAAGTGCCCTCCGATACTTTCCGGGAGCAGCTGCCCATGGCGGTAGACATGCTGAAGGATAAAAAAGAGCAGCCCATTGTAATGTACTGCACGGGTGGCATCCGCTGCGAAAAAGCATCGGCCTACCTGCTGCATAACGGTTTTAAAAATGTGTACCACCTTGAGGGCGGCATCATTGAATATGCCAATAAGGTGCGGGAAAATGGCCTTCCCAATAAATTCAGGGGCAAGAACTTTGTGTTTGACGAAAGGCTGGGAGAGCGCATCACGGAAGATGTGATCAGCCACTGCCACCAGTGCGGCCGCCCCTGCGACACGCATACCAACTGCAAAAATGACGGTTGCCATTTGCTGTTTATCCAGTGCGAGCGGTGCGCTACGCTGTATAATGGTTGCTGCAGCGAAGAATGCCAGGCCATAGCCGGGCTGCCGGAAGATGCGCAGCAGCAAATGCGCAAAGGCATTGACAAGGGGCAGATGATCTTCAATAAATCGCGCCAGCGCCTGCGTCCCCGCCTCCGCGACCGCGATGAATAAGCACCAAACAGGTCTCATTTAAAAGGCAGCTCAGATCAAGGGCTGCCTTTTTTGTTATTTTAGGAAACACTACTGATTGTAAATAAAGCTTCCGTTTAACCGGCGCTTAACGGTAAATATTTGGCGGCACGCCTTTTTCAAAGGCATTTCCGCAAAAGCGGAACAGGCAATGCACCGCTCCGCTGCATTCAATTTGTAATTCGTAATTGAACAATTCGTAATTAAAAAAAGAATCCGCCCCGCGTTGTTTCTTCTACGGCAGGGCGGAGTAATTGAGCATGAAACCAGTTCAGGAAGATCCATCTCTCCGAGAGCTGCATTTGCATGTTCCATTCTATCAACCTATATGCGAACTAAAACCAGTCAATATTTTAAGCTAAGCGCTAACCGCTTATAAAGCATCTTTCTTTCCCTTATACGCCCCATAAAATATAATGGGGAATATCAGCAATGTTAATACGGTAGCGGTGATCAGGCCACCGATCACAATAATGGCCAGCGGCTTCTGTGTTTCAGAACCTACGCCGTGCGATACCGCCGCCGGTATTAAACCAATGGCCGCCATCATGGCTGTCATTACCACCGGCCGCACCCGCGACTCCACGCCCGAACGGATGGCCTGGTTCAGCGGCATGCCTGTTTGCAGGTTTTTGTGGAACACCGATATTAAGATCACCCCATTCTGTATACAAATGCCAAACAGCGCAATAAAACCTACGCCTGCAGAGATGCCGAAGTTGATGCCTGTTACGTGAACGGCCAGTATGCCGCCTATCAGCGCAAAGGGAACGTTCAGCAGTATCAGCCCCGCATCTTTCACGCTGCCCAGCATAATGAACAGGATCACAAAAATGGCCACTATGCTGATGGGCACCACCTGCGCCAAACGTTTGGTGGCGCGCACCTGGTTCTCGAACTCGCCTGTCCAGCCAACGCTGTAGCCTTTGGGCAGCTTAACGGCTGCGTTTACACGCTGCTGCGCATCGGCAATCGTGCTGCCCAGGTCGCGGTCGCGTACCGAGAACTTAATACCGATAAAGCGCTTGTTGCCATCCCGGTAAATAAACGCCGGACCGGTAATCGTGGTAATGGTGGCAATTTCTTTCAGCGGCACCTTGTTCCCGTTTTGCGTAGGCACCATCAGGTTTTGTATATCCTCTTCCGTTTTGCGGTAGTTGGCGTCGTACCGGATGCGTATGTCAAATTTCTTTTCGCCTTCATACAGCTGGGTAGCGGTTTTACCGCCAATGGCCATTTCAATTACAGCCTGTGCATCGGCCGTGTTGATGCCATACAGCGCCATCATGTTGTCGTGCAGGTTAATGGTCATTTCAGGCTGGCCTATGTTGCGTATAACGCCCAGGTCGCGGATGCCTTCTACATGTTTCAGCTGCTCCATTACCTGCCCCGAAAGGGCTTCCAGCTTTTCAAGATCATCACCGAATATTTTTACACCGTTGGCCGCTTTGAAACCGGCTACTGCTTCAGATACATTATCGCTGATGGGCTGCGAGAAGTTGAGGATAATGCCCGGGTATTTCTTCAGGCGTTTTTCCATCTGGCCTATCAGCTCGTCCTGCGATATGTGGCGCTTCCATTCCTTTTTAGGCGCAAGATCTACCTGGTACTGCACAAAGTAAAACCCGTTCGGATCGGTACCATCATTGGAGCGGCCCACCTGCGACAGCACCCGTTTTACTTCCGGAAAACCGCCCAGGTCCTGCCGGATGGCGTGCGCCATTTTCACGCTTTCTGTCAGCGACATGCTCATGGGCAGCTCCGTGGTTACCCATAAAGCGCCCTCATTCAGCTGCGGCAGAAACTCCGTGCCCATCCAGCGGGCAGAGAAAAAGGTGATAAGCATAAACCCCAGGGCCAGCACCATGCTCAGGCGCTTGTGGCTATAGGTCCAGTTAAAGCCTTTCATTACTACCCTGTCAAAGAAGATCACCACCGGGTTATGTTTCTCCTTTACATTCTTTTTGAGCAGGAGGGAAGTAAGCACCGGCACCAGCGTAAGCGTGAACAGCAATGCGCCCAGCAGGGCAAAGCCCAGGGTCCACGCCAGCGGCGAGAACATTTTTCCTTCCACTTTCTGGAAAGAGAAAATAGGTATGAGCGATATAATGATAATGAGCTTGGAGAAGAAGATGGCCTTGGCCAGCTCGCCGCCGGTTTGCTTGATCCAGCCCATTTTGGCCAGCTTGTTAAAGCGTTCCATCCCGTAGTGGCGCGCTTTGTGGTCCAGCATTACGAAAATGCCTTCTACCATTACCACGGCGCCGTCTATGATAATACCAAAGTCGATGGCGCCCATGGAGATCAGGTTGGCTGTCATGCCCTTTATGCGCAGGCAAAGGAAGGCAAACAGCAGCGCCAGCGGAATAATAATAGACACGGTTAGCGTAGTGCGCCAGTCGGCCATGAAAACAAACACGATCACTGTTACAAACAGGATGCCCTCTGCCAGGTTATGCAGCACCGTGTGCGTGCAAAACTCCATCAGGTTATCCCGGTCGTAAAAGGTAACCATCTTAATATCGCTGGGCAAGATAACGTCGTTCAACTCCCTGATTTTATCCTTCAGCCGGGCTAATACCTCGGTGGGGTTTTCGCCCTTGCGCATTACCACAATGCCTTCTACCAGGTCGTCTTCCTTATCCAGCCCTACCTGCCCCACGCGGGGCAGCGACGACTCCCGTACCGTGGCCACATTCTTCACCAGCAATGGTGTTCCGTTAATATTGTCTAATATGATGTTCTCTATATCTGCAATGCTGTTCAGCAGGCCAATACCACGCACCACGTAAGCCTGCCCGTTCTTCTCTATTACATCGCCGCCTACATTGATATTGCTTTTGGTTACCGCCTGGTACAGCTCCAGCGGCGTAATATCGTACTTGGCTAAACGAACCGGGTCTGCCGTTATCTCGTATATTTTATCCTGTCCGCCAAAGGCCACAATATCCGCCACACCCGGTACGCTGCGCAGCTGCCGGTCTATGATCCAGTTCTGGTAGGTAAGCAGGTCGCGCGAGTTGCGGTGATCGCTTTTCAGGTAGTAGCGGAATATTTCACCGGTGGGGCCGTAGGGAGGCTGTATCTCCGGGTCGGCGCCTTCCGGCAGCGATATGCTTTGCAGCATGTTGTTCACCTGCTGCCTGGCAAAGAAATCTTCCACATCATCTTCAAAAATGATCTTTACCACCGACAGGCCGAACATGGTTACCGAACGTACGCTGGTTTTCTTTTGCACCGCGTTCATAGCCACTTCCACGGGCAGCGTTACAAAGCGCTCCACTTCCTGCGCGCTGCGGCCGTTCCATTTGGTAACAATAATGATCTGCGTATTGGTTACATCCGGGAACGCTTCTATGGGCGTGTGCACAAAGGCCACGATGCCCGATATTACCAGCGTTAGCGTTGCAATAAAAACAAATAGTTTATTCTTGAGCGAAAAGCCTACTATGTTTTTGATGAACTTATTCATGCTATTGATTCTTTGAGCTGTCAGCCTTTAGCTTTCAGTCATCTGCCATTGCTACCGGCAGCTGACAGCCTTCTTAGTCGTTCAGCGCGTTATAGATCAGCAGCTGGTTCCGTGATATTACCTGCTCGCCGGGGTTCAGCCCTTTGCTCAGGTAGGCCAGCCCGCCGGAAGTTTTATACGGTTCCACTTCACGCACCTGTATGTTGTATTTATCTTTGAACACCAGCACGTAGCTTTTGCTACGGTCGAATATGATAGAGGAGGAGGGCACCGCTATCATTTTATCGCCTTCATTGTAATGCAGCGTAACGGTAGCAAACATGTCCGGTTTCAGCCGCAGGTCTTTGTTATCGAGCTTAATGCGCAGCTGCAGGGTTTTGGTGGCCGGGTCCAGGAAATTGTAGATCTTGTCTACCTTGCCATGGAACACGGTATCAGGGTAGCTGATGGTTACAATATCCGCTTCGTAACCTTCCTTTACGCGGGCAATATCGGTTTCAAACACATTGGCCATTACCCATACATCGTTCAGCTCCGATACGGTAAAGATGTTCTGGCTGTTATCCGAACGTATCTCCATGTTATTGTTGATGTTCTTTTCTATTACGTAGCCGGAAATAGGGGCTGTAACCAGGTAGGTAGAGCCGGAGCCGCGGCGGTATATTTTAAACAGGTCGTTCAGGCGGTTCACTTCTGCCCGGGCCTTGTCTGCTTCGCCCTGCGCGTTCACTACGTCTTTTTCCGTGCTTAGCTGGCTGCTGTACAGGTCCTGCGCTACTTTAAGCCCTTTTTCCGCCACGGCCAGGTCTGATTTGGCTTCCGCCATCTGCTTTTCATAGTCGGCAATTTCGCCGCTTTGTATCACGGCCAATATCTGTCCTTTCTGCACATAATCGCCCAGCTGCACTTTAACGTCTTTTACAAAGCCGCTCACCAGCGGGTATACTTTCAGCACCTTACCTACATCGGGCGATACCTTGCCGGACAAACGCAGCTCGCTTTGTACCGGTTTTATACCGGCAGTATCTATGTGAATGCTTTGCAGCATGGTATCGCTAAGTACAAACGTTTCTTTCTCCGTGTCCTCGGCCTGCGTTTGTTTGCAGCTGCTCCACCATACGGTTCCCAGTATCAGCAGGCCCAAACTCAAAATGCGGTTCATCTGTTCGTATTATTAATGTGTTCTTTCTTAACAATTATTGAAGTAAGAAGCAGGAGGTAAGAAGTAAGAAAACGGGTGCTGCGTTTATTCCTGCATACTACTTCATTATCTTGCTTCCTGGTTCTTACTTTTTCTTTTTTACTTTTTACTTACTTCCCCTGAACAGCTCCGTTCCGGTGGCATAATTCAGCTCCTCATAAGCTGTGATACGGTCCAGTACCAGCTTGTTGGTGTTCTTCACATTATCGCTGTAGCTGTTGAAGTAATCAATGAACTGCAGCAGTGAAATATTACCCTTGCGGAAGTTCAGCGCCACTTCGTCTATCAGCTTATCATATTCCTGTCCGAAGCGTGTAAAGTCCAGCAGGCGGTATTGCCGCTCCATCAGGTTAATTTTCTGGTAGGCCTGCTGTACTTCCGTGCCGATGATATTGTTGTTCTGCGCCAGCATTTGCTCCTGCACTTTTACCTGGCTGCCGGCGGCCCTGATATTGCCCTGGTTGCGGTTCCAGAAGGGGAGGTCTATGCCCAGGGTAAGACCTATAAAGTTAGGCGCATAGCTGCCGTTCTTATCGTAGGCGGCGCCTACATGCAGGTCCGGCACGGCCAGCGCTTTTTGCAGGCTGTAGTTCACCTGCGCCTGCTGCAGCAGCTGCTGTGCAATGCGAAGGTCGGGCCGGTTCTGCATGGCGGTGTCCAGCAGGGCAGGCAGCGTATAACCGTTTATGTTATATCGCGAAAGGCTTTCCGTATCTACCTGCGGTGCATATTGCTGGTTGCTGCCAAGCAACTGTTGTAGGTTTAGCTGGGAGCTAAGCTCCTGTTGTTTAAGATCAGTATAGTCGTTGGTAAGCCCCAGCAGCAGGGCGCGCAGCCGTATCACATCGGCGTGCGCCACGCTGCCCTTTTGATCGGCTTCCGTATACGCATCTATTATTTTCTGAAGATTGGAAAGCTGTTCCTGCAGCACCTTTTCAGTTTCCTGCAAAAAATACAGCTGGTAATAATTGCTGCGCAGCTGCAGCCGCAGGGTACGCATCAGCTCATAAAACCCGGCCTGACTGGCGGCTGCGCCCAGGGAAGCCAGCTGCACCTGTTTATTGCGTTTACCGGCCAGGGTAATCAGCTGATCCACGCTGTAAGCGGTTTCCCCGCCATTACCGCCGTAAAAAGGTTTTATTTTATCAGTAGTGCCAAATCCCCACACTGCGCTAAAGGAGGGATTGCTCCACAAGCGCGCCTGCTGCACCAGCGCCTTACCGGCATCTACCCTGTAACGCTGCGCCAGCAGCTCGTAATTCCTGCTGAGGAAAGTATCTTCCGCTTCCTGTAAAGTAATGGGCTGTGTAACCTGCGCCGTGCTTTTGAGTACAATGATGAACAGGGCTATAGTTATGATCCAGAGCTTCTTCTTCATACAAGTTCCAACTCAATTTCAGACACAAAGCTCTGAAAGCGGTATTAAAGGGGCCTTTAAGGGATATTAAAATGAACTTAAAATTCCCGGAAGCGATGTGTTTTTAATTACGAACTGGCAATTACGATCCCGCAAAACGGGACATGAATGCCCTTGGAAATTAATTGTGATATGAATAATTGAGTGCCGCGGAGCGGGTGCATTGCCTGCACCGTTTTTTGCAGGAAGCACCTTTGAAAATAAGTGGGGCATTGAGCAGCAGGAACTATAAATGATCAATTACAAACGAAAAATGTTCATTGAGATCAGGAAAATACAATGCCATGTAAACCTATTAAAATTACATCACAGATGCGGCAGCAGCACCGTAAACACGGTGCCCTTCTGCAGTACAGAGGTTACGGAAATATGGCCTTTATGCAGCTGTACGATTTTTTTACAGATAGATAGTCCCAGGCCATGGCCGCGGGTTTGCAGCGCATTCTGACCGCGGTAAAAAGGCTCGAATATTTTGTCCAGCTCAGCTGCAGGTATGCCCATGCCGTTGTCTTTTACCTGTATCTGCACATATTGGGGCTGAAAGTCGATGAACACGCGGGCCGTATTATCCTGGGAGAATTTACAGGCATTGTCTACCAGGTTCAGGAAAAGTATTTTCAGCAGGGTTTCATTGCCGTTGCAGGTAAGCTGTGTATCTGCTTCCGGCAGCTTTTCAAACTGTATATCCACCCGGCCGTTATGCTTCAGCTTTATGAGGTTGCCCATTTCCAGCAGCAGCTCGTCAATGCGCACTTCGTACAGGGAGAAACGCTGTTCGCTCAGCTCAGACTGCGCCAGCTGTAACAGGCCGTTCGTAAGGTCAGAAAGGTTTTCAGCGTCTTCCAGCACTGAGGTGAGCACGCCGGCATAATCGTCCTTGCTTCTTTCTTTTGACAGCGTTACCTGCAGCTGGCTGATAATGGAGGCCAGTGGCGTGCGCAGCTCATGGGAGGCATTGCTCACAAAGCTTTTCTGCAGGTCAAAAGAAGCGCTCAGGCGCTGCAGCATCGTGTTAAAGTTACTGCCCAGCTGCGCTATCTCATCGCGCCCGCGTACGGCAATTTTGGTGTCCTGCAGGTTGTTGGCGTTAATGGTATTCATTTGCTGCACCAGCTTGTCAATAGGCTGCACCATCTTGCGGGAAAATACATACCCTATCACCACCAGCACAACTGCCGCCACGGCCAGCTCCAGCAGCAAAATGCGCTTCAGGTTCTGCAGGTTCTGGAACCCGTATTTATCCAGCGACGATACGATCACAATGATGGATATTTTACCTTCTGTATAGTAAACGCCCACTACCTCATCGCTGCCTTTTTCGTAGTTGTAAATGCCGTTACGTTTAATATAATCCAGGCGGCTGCGCAGGGTGCGGATGGTAGTATCTTTGAGGTTGGAGTACAGCAGGTCGTAGCCGGGACTGTACACCAGGATGGTTTCTTTATACAGGTCCTGGAAGGTGGTTTTATCCAGCTTGCGCAGCAGGTCTACCTTTATCTTGTCATCTTCAATAATTACATTGGCAATGGAGCGGGCGCGGTATTCCAGGCGTTCGAGATATTCGGCCTTGCGCGACTGGGAGGAGAAGTAATAGGCAAGGCTGGCAAAGGAGATCAGCAGGATGGTGGCCGACAGCGTATAGTAGATCGCTATTTTGTATTTTATCTTCATTCTTCCGCCAGGTAATAGCCCATGCCGGTTTTGGTATGCAGCAGCTTGTTTTCAAAATCCTTGTCTATTTTTTTGCGAAGGAAGTTCATGTACACTTCTATTACATTGGTGCCGGTGTCAAAGTCAATGTCCCACACTTTTTCTGCAATCGTCAGCTTGGAGATCACCTTGCCTTTGTGCAGGGCCAGGAACTCCAGCAGCTGGTATTCCTTGGCAGTGAGCGATATTTTTTTGCCGTTGCGGGTCACCTCTTTTTTCTCGCGGTCTATTTCCAGGTCGCCGATCACTATTTTGTATAGGGTGCTTTGCTGTACGTCGGAGCCGGCGCGTTTCAGGAATACGCGGATGCGGGCCAGCAGCTCCCGGAAGTCAAAAGGTTTTACAAGATAATCATCCGCGCCCAGCTCAAAGGCCTGCATCTTGTCATCCATGCCGCCCAGGGCGGTGAGCATAATAATGGGCACGCGGTTGTTCTTGCTGCGGATTACCTCACACACCTCATAGCCGTTGCTGTGCGGCAGGTTCAGGTCCAGTATCACCAGGTCGTAGCTGTTGCTGGATGCCAGGCTTTTGCCCATACGGCCGTCATAGGCTACCTCCACTTCAAAACCATTCTCCTCCAGGCCTTTTTTAACGGCGTTGGCTACTTTAACTTCATCTTCTACCACCAGGATACGCTGCATTTTTAATTAATAATTAAGAATTAATGATTAATAATAAGCAGGCGGCGTGCATCGTTTCCACTATCGCCCTCTTTATAAAAGAATTAATAATTAAGAATTAATGATTAATAGTAAGCAGGCAGTGTGTACCGCTTCCACTATCGCCTTTTACTGTTCAGTAATAACAATCATAATCATTCTCATCCTCATCCTCATAACCCTCCCTTTCATTATTAATTATTCACTATTCATTATTAATTACCCCAATCACCCTCATCCTCCCCATAACCACCGCTCTTTTATTATTAATTATTCACTATTCATTATTAATTACCCTTCCAGCTCCATAATCTTCTCAAACACCTCCTCATACTGCTTATTGGTTTTTTCCAGGTCGCTGGTTACCTTTTTGTATTCTGCTTCTATCTGCTGGAACTTGCCTTTATCTCCATATATCTCCGGGTTACCCAGGCTGGTTTCCAGCTGCTGTTTCTTTTCGTTCAGGCGGGCCAGTTCGGCCTCCAGCTGCTGGAACTGGCGCTGGTGTTTCTGCAGCGTTTTTTGCGCTTCTTTATCAATGGGCGCGCCCTTTGCCGGGGCGGCAGGCTCGGGGGCTGCAGCCGGTTCGGGCGTATTATTGCTGCGGTTCTTGCCGCGGTCGCCCTTGGCGGGTTTGGGCGGCGCTGCCGCAGCGGCCTGTCTTTTCTTCCAGTCTTCCCATTCGGCATAGGTGCCTTTAAATTCCTTGATCTTTCCGTCTACGATCTCCCATATTTTGTTGGCGGTTTGGCTTACAAAATAACGGTCGTGCGATACCAGCACAAAGCTGCCTTCATATTTATGCAGCGCATCAATCAGCATTTGCACAGAGTTCATATCCAGGTGGTTGGTAGGCTCATCCAGCAGCAGGAAGTTGGCCTGGCTGATGATGGTTTTGGCCAGCGCCACGCGGGCTTTTTCGCCCCCGGACAAAATCCGTATCTTCTTATATACATCGTCGCCGGTGAACAGGAAGCAGCCCAGCAGGGAGCGTAGCTCCAGCTCATTACGGCCGCTGCTGGTGTTCTTCAGCTCCTCCAGTATTTCACTGTCCAGGTGCAGCGACTCCAGCTGGTGCTGCGCGTAAAATGACTGCACCACATTATGGCCGGGAATGCGTTCGCCTTCCATTGGCTCGGTGCCGGCAATAATGCGCAGCAGGGTAGATTTACCTTTACCGTTGGCGCCAATCAGGGCAATTTTATCGCCGCGGTTAATTTCAGCGCCGGTATGCTCCAGCACAGTAATATCGCCAAAACGTTTGGTTACATCTATCAGGGTGCATAATATCTTACCCGGCTGTTTATCTACGCTAAAGTTAATGCGGATGTTGGAAGGGCCGTTGTCTACCTGCTCCACGCGGTCCAGCCGTTCCAGCCTTTTCATGGCGCTTTGCGCCTGCGCCGCTTTGGTGGCTTTGGCTTTAAAGCGCTCAATAAAACGTTCCTGCTGGCGTATGTATTCCTGCTGGTTTTCGTATGCCCGTTGCTGTAACTCGCGGCGCAGGTCCTTTTCACGTTCATAATCTTCGTAGTTACCGGTATAGTGGTGCAGCTGCTGCTGGTACAGCTCTACAATCTTGTTCACCATACGGTCCAGGAAGTAACGGTCGTGCGATACAATGATCACTGCGCCGTTATATCCCTGCAGGTATCTTTCCAGCCATTCAATAGAGGGAAGGTCCAGGTGGTTGGTAGGTTCGTCCAGCATCAGCACATCGGGCTGCTGCAGTATCAGCTTGGCCAGCAGCACGCGCATGCGCCATCCTCCTGAAAACTCGTTATAGGGGCGGTCCAGGTCTGCTGTGCTGAATCCCAGGCCTTCCAATACCTGGGCGGTGCGGTGCCGCATATTATAGCCGTCCAGCGCCTCAAACTCGTGCAGCTTGTCGGCAAATTCATGCAACAGGGCTTCGGTTTGGTTGGTTTCCAGCTCGTGGGTAATGCGTTCTATATCCTTTTCCAGCGCCAGGGCTTTTTCAAAGGCTGTCATGCCTACAGAAAGGATGGAATCATCTGTTTCAAAGCTGAGCAGGTCCTGGTTAAAGAACCCGATAGTGAGGTTACGGATCTTGTTCACACTGCCTTTGGAAACAGAGTATTCGCCGTTGATAATTCTTAAAAGGGTGGATTTACCGGTACCGTTCAGGCCAATGAGCCCCACCCGGTCGCCGGGTACAATATGCCAGGAGGCATCTTCTACAATCGTACGTGCTCCAAATTCAAAGGTTACATCCTGTAGCGCAATCAGCATAACAGCGGTTCTATATAAATGTTAAATAAAGCACACAAAGGTAGTAATTGTAGATGATAGTAGGCTGTGCGGGGCACATTCCGCGCACAGGCGCGTTTACCTGCTGTTATTTTAGTGTTAGCTGCCAGGTTCTGCAGCTAAAAGCTACCGGTCAGCTACAAACAACTATCAGTTTTTTGTTATATCTTTGTGCGGCACGATGTATGTGAGAGCGGAATGTTATAATGTCACCTATGAAAACCTGCTTTGGGTCAGTAATCTGTCTTTTATTGTCATGGAGCCATTGCAATAATCATCAGCTATTAATGTCCGCAGGTAACAAGCGTTGGAAAAACCGGTACTAAAACCATATCAAAACGAATGGAAGTGCTATGAGCGCGTCTACTCCATATCTTTATCGCTTATTGCGGCATGTGATACTGCCGGTTCTTTTTATTTTCCCTTTTACAGCTGGTTTTGCACAACAGCAGTTTACCATCAGCGGCTATGTGCGCGACAGCACCAACGGCGAATCCCTTACCGGCGCTACAGTGCGCGTGAAAGGCAGCCCTGAAGGCATACAGGCCAATACCTACGGTTACTATGCTATCAGCCTGCCACCAGGACAGTACACCCTGGAATGCACTTTTATAGGCTACGGCGAAAAAGAGCAGGTGGTGCAGCTGGATGATAATATGCAGCTGAACTTTTCAATAGTGCCGCGCGTATACCAGGCAAAAGAAGTGGTGGTAACCGGCGAGCGCGGAAACCAGCAGGTAACCAGTACCGAAATGGGCCGCGTGGAAATGGCCACCTCCGATGCTAAAAAGCTGCCTTCGTTCCTGGGTGAGGTAGATGTGCTTAAAAGCATGCAGCTTGTTCCCGGCGTGCAGGCGGCAGGAGAGGGCAACGCCGGCTTATATGTGCGCGGCGGAGGGCCCGACCAGAACCTGATATTGCTGGATGAGGCCCCGGTGTATAACACCGGCCACCTGTTCGGCTTTTTCTCTATTTTTAATGCAGATGCCATCCGCAGCACCACGCTCATTAAAGGAGGTATGCCCGCCAGCTATGGCGGCCGCCTGTCGGCTGTGGTAGATGTGAACATGAAAGACGGCAACAACCAGCGGCTGCAGGGCGAAGGCGGCATCGGGCTGATAGCCTCCCGCTTGTCGCTGCAGGGACCATTGAAAAAAGGCAAGTCGTCGTTCATTATTTCAGGCCGCCGCACATATATCGACTGGATAACGAAACCCTTTGTGAAGAAGGACAGCGATTTTAGCGGCTCCGGGTATTATTTCTATGATCTGAACATGAAGGCGAACTACATTTTTTCCGACAAGGACCGCGTGTATTTAAGCGGCTACTTCGGGCGCGATGTATTTACCTTCCGCAGCGGCACCCGTACATTCGACGCCAGCATTCCCTGGGGTAACACCACCGCTACGCTGCGCTGGAACCACGTGTTCAGCAGCAAGCTGTTTTCCAATACATCGCTGATCTACAACGATTATAAGTTCAGCTTTACCGGTGTGCAGAACAACTTTGACATTCATTTGTCGTCCGGCATCAGCGACGCCAACGGCAAGCTGGATTTCGACTACTTTGCCAGCCAGCGGCACCACATCAAATTCGGCGGCAACTATATCTATCACCGGTTTACGCCGTACTCCGTGTCCGGCCGGCAGGATAGCACTGCTTTTAACCCGGACAATGCTTTCCGTAAATATGCCCATGAAGCCGCCCTGTACATACAGGATGAATGGGAAATATCACACCGGCTGAAGCTGAATGCCGGGCTGCGTTACAGCGGTTTTATGCAGGTAGGGCCCTATACCCGGTATGTTACCGGCAATAACGGCGTAAAGCTGGATAGCACCGTGTATCAAAGCCTGCAGCAGGTACGCGCCTATGGCGGGCTGGAACCCCGGGTTATTGTAAGGTATGCCTGGAACGACCGGAACTCCGTTAAAGCCTCCGCCACCCGCAATTACCAGTTCATACACCTGGTTACCAATGCAGGCACCACGCTGCCTACTGATCTTTGGGTGCCCAGCACCTACAAGGTAAGGCCGCAGATCTCCTGGCAGTACACTATGGGCTATTACCGCAACTTTAACAACAATAGCTGGGAAACCTCTGTAGAAGTGTACTACAAGGATATGCAGCACCAGATAGAGTACCGCCAGGGCTACACGCCTTCCCTCACTGATCCGGAAAACGATTTTGTATTTGGCAAGGGATGGGCTTATGGGGCAGAGTTCTTTATCAACAAAACAAAAGGCCGCTTTACGGGCTGGATAGGGTATACCCTGGCCTGGACCTGGCGCCAGTTCCCGGACCTGAACCAGGGTAAAAAGTTCCCGGCCAAGTACGACCGCCGTCATGACCTGGTGCTGGTAGGCAATTACCAGCTCACGCCCAAATGGAACCTGTCTACCGTGTTTATTTACGGCTCCGGCAATACCACCACCTTGCCGTCGCAGTTTTATATGATAGAAGGATCGCTGGTGCAGGAGTATGGCAATATTAACGGGTATCGCATGGCGCCTTACCACCGGCTGGACCTTTCCGCCGTTTACACGCCTAACCCCAAGGGTAACCGGCGTTTCAGGAGCAGCTGGGCATTCTCCATCTATAATGTGTACAGCCGGCAGAACCCTTACTTCCTGTATTTTGACCAAACCGGGGCGGTGCTGGGCAACAGCCTTACCCTTCGCGCAAGGCAGGTATCGTTATTTCCCATATTGCCGTCGGTTACCTGGAATTTTAAGTTTTGAGATGGCTTTCAGCCGTTGGTTATTAGCCTTTCACCATCTGCCATTATTATCAACACATAGTAAACGCATAGTAATAGTAATGGGATGGCTTGTTGGCGTGCGCCGGTCTGCAAACCGGTATCCGGCTTAACAGCCATGGGCTAAAAGCAAGCAGCTAACAGCTAACAACCAAAATGCCAAAAATTCCGCGCTGCAATGTCAACGCACCCCTGCACCTTACTTTTAATGCATCGCGCTGCTGTAGCACACTGTCCCAAAGTTCCGGATAACGGCCCTTTGCCCGGCGTGATGCGACAGGTAACGTATAATGGTTACGCCAAAGCCGCTACGCCTGATGCCGCATTATAGCGATCCAAACAGGCGGGTGCAGGCCGGAGCCGGAGCTTTGGACAGAAGCGCCAAAATAAAGGCAAAAGCACCAGCAGCCAGCTACCCAACTTTTCAGCCGACTGCTAAAAGCCAATAGCCTAATTATTAAATTGCTTATCTTCGCAGGCATTTCATTTATTGTAAAATTAAAGGCTAACAGCTGGGAGCTAAGCGCTTAAAACATTATGATCAATATTACTTTTCCCGATGGCGCAGTCCGTCAGTATGAACCGGGAGTAACTGCATTAGACATTGCCAAGTCCATCAGCGAAGGACTGGCGCGTAAAGTATTATCAGCAAAAGTGAACGGACAGGTGATAGACGCCACCCGTCCCATTACCACGGATGCAACCCTGCAATTACTCACCTGGACAGATACCGATGGTAAAGCAACCATGTGGCACTCTTCCGCCCACCTGATGGCGGAGGCCCTGGAAGCCCTGTACCCCGGCGTAAAGTTGGGCATTGGCCCTGCCATTGAAAATGGCTTTTATTATGATATTGACCTGGGCGGCCGCGCTATCACCGATGAAGATCTGAAGAAGATTGAGGCAAAAATGGCGGAGCTGGCCAGGCAGAATAATGTATATGTACGCAAGGACGTAAGCAAGCCCGAAGCCCTGCAGTACTTTACCCAAAAGGGCGATGAGTACAAGCTGGAGCTGATCAACGACCTGCAGGACGGCACCATTACCTTTTATACCCAGGGCGGCTTTACAGACCTGTGCCGCGGCCCGCATATACCGCACACCGGTTTTATAAAAGCCATTAAGCTTACCAATATTGCCGGCGCCTACTGGCGCGGGAACGAGAAAAACAAAATGCTCACCCGCATTTACGGCATTACCTTTCCCAGCCAGAAAGAGCTGGACGAGTACCTGACCCTTGTTGAAGAAGCTAAAAAGCGCGACCACCGCAAGCTGGGTAAGGAGCTGGAGCTGTTTACCTTTTCTGAAAGGGTGGGACTTGGCCTGCCGTTATGGCTGCCCAAAGGCGCCCAGCTGCGTGAAAGGCTGCAGAACTTCCTGCAGAAAGCCCAGGTGGAAAGCGGTTACCTGCCGGTAATAACGCCCCACATCGGCAACAAGAACCTGTACATTACTTCCGGCCACTATGAAAAATACGGGAAAGACAGCTTTCAGCCCATTCATACGCCGGAAGAAGGAGAGGAGTTTTTCCTGAAACCCATGAACTGCCCGCATCACTGCGAGATCTATAAAGCATCGCCCAAGTCGTATAAAGACCTCCCGGTGCGCCTGGCCGAATTTGGCACCGTGTACCGCTATGAGCAGCACGGCGAGCTGCACGGCCTTACGCGTGTGCGCGGCTTTACCCAGGACGATGCCCACCTGTTCTGCCGCCCCGACCAGGTAAAGGACGAGTTTATAAAGGTGATAGACCTGGTGCTGTATGTATTCCGCAGCCTGAACTTTACAGATTATACCGCGCAAATATCCCTGCGGGATAAGGAAGACCGCAGCAAGTACATAGGCACCGAAGAGAACTGGAACCTGGCAGAGCAGGCCATTATTGAATCGGCCACAGAAAAAGGGCTTAATACGGTGGTAGAGTATGGCGAAGCCGCGTTTTACGGCCCCAAGCTTGACTTTATGGTGAAAGATGCCCTGGGCCGCAAATGGCAGCTGGGCACCATCCAGGTTGACTATAACCTGCCGGAGCGCTTTGATTTGGAATATATTGGGGCCGATAACCAGAAGCACCGCCCGGTAATGATACACCGTGCGCCTTTTGGCTCGCTGGAAAGGTTTGTGGCCGTGCTGATAGAGCACTGCGCCGGCAAATTCCCCCTGTGGTTAACGCCCACCCAGGTAAAAGTGCTGCCTATTAGCGATAAAAGCCTGATATATGCAGAAAAAGTAGTTGAATTGTTAAAAATTGCTGAAATTCGTGCAGAGATAGACGACCGCAACGAAAAAATAGGTAAGAAGATCCGGGAAGCGGAGCTGGCCAAGATACCCTATATGCTGGTACTGGGCGAAAAGGAGGCCACAGACGAAAAAGTAGCGGTAAGAAGGCAGGCAAAAGGCGACCTTGGAACTATGAGCTTGGAGCAGTTTATAGGCCTTGTGAATGATGAAGTGGTAAACAGGAAACCTTTTGAATAATTTTCAAATCCAGGTATAATAATTGCTAGTTATTTAGCCTTAAATTTGTAACACTTTGTTAAATGAGCCGGTAAAAAAATGAAACCGCCGGTAACATCGGACAATTATTAATTAATTTTATTCTTTTTAATGCAATCACCCAGACCAAATTTTAACCGCGGGAGAAACCCGAACTTTCGCAGGGAACAACAGCAAGAACATCGTACCAACAGAATGATACGTGTGCCGGAAGTGAGATTAGTAGGAGATAACGTGGAGGTTGGCGTCTACAGAACAGACGAAGCCTTGCATATGGCCGAGCAACAGGGACTGGATCTGGTAGAAATTTCCCCAAATGCTACTCCCCCCGTATGTCGCATCATTGACTATAATAAATTCCTGTACGAGAAGAAGAAGAAGGAAAAGGAGATGAAAGCCAAGGCGCATAAAAGCGAAGTGAAAGAAATTCGCTTTACGCCTAATACGGACGATCATGACTTTGACTTCAAGGCCAAACATGCGGAGAAATTCCTTAAAGACGGCAATAAGGTGAAAACCTATGTACAGTTCAAGGGCCGCGCCATTATGTTCAAAGAGCGCGGGGAGCTGATACTGCTGAAATTCGCCGAACGCCTGGCCGAAGTAGGCGCGCTGGAAGGCATGCCCACGATGGAAGGTAAGCGTATGATCGCCATTTTTGCACCCAAAGCAGCCAAGAAGAAAGAAGGCGGCGGCAAGGATGGTAAAGAAGGCAAAGAAGGCAGGGAGCCGCGTGAGCCCAGGGAAAACCGGGAACAGCCACCAGCCAGCCGGCCGGTGGAAAGCAAACCACAGGAAAACAGCTAACAGGTTTATCCTCATATAGTTAAAAGGCTGCTCAACCAGGTTGAGCGGCCTTTTTTTATTCAATATCCCGCGAGGTTATCCCCATTTCATTATCCCCAATACATGTGTATAAATAATATAAATTAAATATTTATATTATTATAAATAAATATTATATTTGTGCCTGTCATGTAATAGCGGGTAGGGCCTTGACCTGGATGACATATGAAAAACAGACTTATCCTATGAAACATTAAGACCAAAATCAGGGACAGGGATGACTTGCGACCACATCGACCCCTTAGAAGTATTAAGTTACTAACTATTAAAATTTCCTGGTATGAAGTTAAATCTAAGAGCCGTTAATGCACTATTCAGTGTATGTATCATTGCCACGTTACTTTCTGCCTGTAAAGGAGAATCCAACGAAGAGTATTTTAAAACCAGCTTTTATCAGAATGAAGATAAGCTGAAGCGGCTGAATCACATGATTGATTCGCTGATAGTGCCTCAACTTGACCATACAGAATACACCCGGTATATAGTAGTGGACTGCGAAAAGGATGGCGCAGGCGTGCATGCCAACAAAGTTTGCAACCCTGCCATTACAGACCTGATGCGTGAGCTGAAAGTAACTTCCGTGAACCTGGAAAAAGGTCCGTGCGACGCTACCGACAAGTACAGCCTGTACATTTACAAGCTGAACGCCGAGAATGAAGACATTAACCACTATTACTATTATCACGATT
>NZ_DASTRI010000220.1:0-58707 GCF_035761305.1 Chitinophaga sp.
AATGTTGGCCGCGCTGGCCCCCAGTACTTTGCGGATGCTTATTTCGCGGGTACGTTGCTGTGCGGTAAAAGTGGCCAATCCAAACAATCCCATGCAGGAAATGAAAATAGCGATACACATAGCGGTGTTCATCAGCTGTGCGGTTTTTTGCTCCCTTTCATAAAACCGCGCAATGGTATCATCAAAGAAAGTGTACACAAACTTTTCGTTGGGATAAGTTTTGTTCCATAACTGTTCTATGCCTGCCACGGTGGTCTTGAAGTGGCTTATGCGCTGGTTGCGCGTGAGCAGCTTTACGTTAATGGAATAGGTGATCTTTTTTGACACAGCCAAAAAAACAGGTTTAATAGGCTCATGCAATGATTGTGTATGAAAGTCGGCTACCACGCCCACAATCGGGCAGGTATGGCTAGAGCCGTCGCTGGCGCCGCTTTCCACGAACTTTCCAATGGCATCTTCCGGGCGTTTAAAACCCAGTGCCCGTGCGCAGGTGGCATTTACAAGAAACTCCTTCATGGTGTCTGACGGCAGTACATTACGGCCCGCGATAATGTGCAGCTGGTATAGCGGAACAAAGTTTTCATCTATCCATTCCAGCTGGCAGGGTACCGTTACCTCATGTTCCATATATTTAAGCGGGGTGCTCCAGTGAGAGCTGGCGGCTGGTGTGCCATTGCTCATGCTCACCATTTCCACGCCCGGTAATTGCCGGATGCGCGCTGCCAGCAGCATCTTTTTATCAGCAGGATAATTGCCGCTGGTAGGTATGTTGATGATGGCGTCTTTCTGAAAACCCATATCCTGGTTGAGCATAAACCGGATCTGCCGGCCTATGACCAGGGTGCCAATGATAAATACCAGCGAGATGGTGAACTGGAAGATGATGAGCCCTTTGCGCAGGTAGCCCCGTTGATTTCCCTTTTGCATGGTGGCGCCCTTCAGGCTAAGCGCCGGCAGGTAGGAAGATAGCACAAATGCCGGGTACAGGCCTGCCAGCAGGGTAGTAACTACTACTGTTACCAGCAGGAAAATAAAAGTAGGCGGTTGGAATAGCCGCACGGTTACGCCATCAGGTATGAACGATTGGAAGGCAGTGAGAACGGGGGATGCAAACAACAGCGAAAGGCCGGCTGCAAATAGCGTAAGTATAAGGGTTTCGCCCAGCAGCTGAAGTATAAGGTGACTGCGCCTGCTGCCCAGCGCTTTGCGGATGCCCACTTCCCGGGCCCGGTCAATTGACCGGGCTGTTGACAGGTTAATAAAGTTAATGGCCGCAATGATCAGTATAAAAGCGGCAATGCCCATCAGGCCATATAAAGTAGGCAAATGCGCTTTCCGCGTAAAGTTGTCGCTGTAATCCTGGTTAAAATGAATATCAGATAAAGGTTGCAGTTTAAACGTAGCCTTGTCTTCTTCGCCCAGGCTCACATATTTTTTAACAAAGGCGGGGAACTGTGCCTGCACTTTGGCGGGGCTGCTGCCTGCGGACAGCTTAACAAAAGCCTGTGTAGCCTTGTTGAAATTGCCCCATTGATCCAGCCCGAAATCATTGGCCAGGAAGCTGTGTTTTACAGTGGCAAACGAAATAAAGTCGCGGAAAATAAAATCTGTGTTCCGCGGAAGGTCCTTTACAATGCCCGACACGGAAAGGCGCAGGGAGTCGTTATAAATAACCGTTTTACCTATAACGCCATCCAGCGGTATGTTACCGAAATACTGCCGGGCCTTGCTTTCCGTAAGCACCACGGTAAATGGGTCATGCAAGGCGGTAGCGGCGTTGCCTGCCAGCCATTGATACCGGAATATGTCAAAGTATTGCGGTTCGGCAATAACAATGTCTGTTCTTGTTTCGCCTTGTTTCAGCTGGTCAAATTGCTTTACCGACAGGTTGCCGTTGGCAATGGTTACTTTGGCGTAGTAGCTGTGAAAGAGGGCCACGCTTTCAAATCCCGTCAGCTCCGTGCGCATGGCCATAGGGGCAGGGTCAGGCACATTACCAATATGGAAGATGCCCCGCAGGGGAGAGTTAATGTCGCATGTAACCCGGTATATCCTTTCTTTCTGCGGGTGAAAATTGTCGAAGCTCAGCTCAAAGCTGGTCACCAGGTAAATGACCAGGCAGGCGCTGATGCCCAGCGCAAGTCCTGCGATATTGATAATGCCGTAAACTTTGTTCCTGGCAAGATTGCGCCAGGCTATTTTGAAGTAGTTCCTGAACATAGCGGCGGGATTATGCCCAACCGACGTAAAAACATGCCAATACTGCTGTGTACTGATAATGAGGCGATTGTGTGCCTGGCCTGCCGGGTAATTGTTCACTTTTGAGCACCGGTGTCCGGTACCGGTCACTGCGCGCTAACTAACTATTAAACTCGTAGCCAGTATCTTTCTTTCAAAATCCTTTACCGGCCGTTTGCTTTCTATCAGCTGCAGTAAAAGCTCTGTGGCTACCTGTCCCATTTCAAAGGCAGGCTGCCGAACAACAGTCAGCGGCGGGTCCAGCAGCTCAATAATATCGGAGTTGGAAAAGCCCACCAGCGCAATATCATCCGGTATGCGTATGCCTTTTCTTTTCAGCACGCGCATACAGCCGGTGGTTAGCTTATCGGAGCCGGCAAAAATAGCATCCGGCCGGGGGCGTACCTTCAGCAGCTGCGTAATGGCCTCTTCTACCTCCGACAGCAGCATGCCGCCGTGAAAGCAGTATTTGATAAGCTGCTTGCGCGATTTAATGTGTTTTTGCGCCAGGGCTTCCACATATCCTGCCACACGCTCGCGGGTAATAGACAGGTTTTCTGAATTGGTGATGGTGGCAATGTTATTATAGCCCTGTTTAATAAGGTGCATGGTAGCGTCATAGGCGCCGCGGAAATTATCCACCATCACTTTATGCGTATTAATGTCTTCAACAATGCGGTCAAAGAACACAATAGGAAACCCGCGGTCGTGCAGCGCCTTCAGGTGCTGCAGGTCTTTGGTGGCGGTAGACACGGATATAAGCAGCCCGTCAATAGAGCGGGAGGCCAGGTATTGCAGGGTCATCACCTCTTTATCATACGACTCATGGCTCTGGGAAATAATTACATTATACCCCCGGTCGTTGGCTACCGACTCAATGCCATTAATGGCCTGTGAAAAAAAGCTGTTGGCAATTTCAGCCACGATTACGCCTATAGACCGGCTTCTTTTTTCTTTCAGGCTCAGCGCAATGGGATTGGGATGGTAGTTAATGCGGGTGGCGTATTCCAGCACCAGCTGTTTGGTTTCGGTGCTGATCTCATGACTGTCCCGCAGGGCCCGGGAAACCGTTGAGGTAGAAAGCCCCAGGGCCTTGGCAATATCTTTTATAGTGGCAGCTGCAAATTTCATAACGGAATAGTAAAAATAAGGTTTTTTAGCAGCTTTTAATAGTAAATGACCACTGATAGTTATGTATTTAGTTTAATGTGTATGTGTTTGAAGGGCGGTCACCTCCGGCGTAATACCAGCCATTTGGCCGGCAGCCGGTGCAGTTACTAACGGCAGCCAATGCATACCATCAATGTTAGCCGCACGGCCGCAGTTACCGCAACTACTAAACGAAGTTATCAGTGGCGGCTGCTCAATGTTAAATACAGCTGCCGGTTATGAACGGTTAGCAGGAATCGCAGTAGCAATGGCCGCCGCTGTTCGGTTAAACACAGCTGCCGGTTATGGACCGCTAACAGTCAGCTGTTGGCAACGGCTTATTCGCCCATCGTTCCCGGCAACGTTTGCGTAAAAAAATAGCCGTAAATGCTTTTGTATTACTGAATATAGCTGTACAATTGTCATGTCGGATACCGGTAATGAAAAACTAACTTAATTGCAATGCTGTAGCGCCTGTGAAAGCTGCAGTGTTAACTGTTGCAATATCCACATTGTTACAGCCGCTGTCCGGTAATTTCCATACATGCTTATGTAAACGTTATGAATAAATCACTGCAAACAGGCTGCTGATCATCACACGCGCCGGTATATTAAAGTAGAGGGCATACCGGAAGTATTGAGCACTGCTGATTTTGCCTAAAAGTTATTGAGAAGAATGAAGCTATACATTACTATACTATTATCGCTGTTAGGATGGATGCAAAGCGTACGCACGCCGCGCATATTCATGATCGGTGACTCCACCATGTCAGACAAGCCTTTGATCGATAACCCGGAAAGAGGCTGGGGACAGCTGTTCCCGCTGTTCTTTGAAAATGGGGTGCAGATAAAGAACTATGCCGTGAACGGCCGCAGCACCAAAAGCTTTATTAACGAGCACCGCTGGGATAGTGTGCTGGCGCAGCTGCAGCCGGGCGACTGGGTAATGATACAGTTCGGGCATAACGATGAAAAGAGCTCCGACAGCACCCGTTATGCAGCCCCGCATACCACCTACAAACAAAACCTGCTGCGTTTTGTAAGGGAAGCCAGGGCCAAAGGCGCCAACCCGGTGCTGATAACGCCTGTTATGCGCCGTAAGTTTGATGAAAAAGGCGCGTTTGTAGACCAGCATGGGGATTACCCGGGCGTAGTGCGCGAAGTGGCAGCCGCCACCAAAACCCCGTTAATAGACCTGCACAAAAGCAGCGAAGCCCTGCTGGTAAAGCTGGGGCCCGAAGGCTCTGTAAAGCTATTTAAAACCACGCCGGCCGGGCATTACAGCACCCTTCCGCAGGGAGTGGAAGACAACACCCACTTTAATGCATACGGCGCTACCTGCATCGCAAGCCTGGTAGCAAAAGAGATATACGAAAAACATTTGCCGCTGGCCGCATACCTGGCCAAAACGCCGTTTAAAGGCAAGTACCGGTTTGACCTGCCCGAAATATATGAGCCGCACTTCCGCCGCGATACCATTAACATTGCAGCCGCAGGGGCAAAGGCCGATGGCATTACCCTGAACACGGCAATCATTAACAAAGCTATTACAGACTGCAGCAATAAAGGCGGCGGCGTAGTGCTGATACCGGCAGGCATGTGGCTTACCGGCCCTATTGTACTTAAAAGTAATGTGAACCTGCACCTGGCAGCCGGCGCGGTATTACAGTTCTCAGCCAATAAAGATCTATATCCCCTTGTGGAAACCACCTATGAGGGATTACGCGCTGTACGCTGCCAGGCGCCGGCATCGGGTGTGAACCTGGAAAATATAGCCATTACCGGTAGCGGCATCATAGATGGTGCAGGCGGCGCCTGGCGGGCTGTTAAAAAAGACAAGCTCACGGAAAGCCAGTGGAAAAAGCTGGTAGCATCGGGCGGTATGATAGGAGAAGGGAAGGACAGCACCGGCTGGTACCCTTCGCGCAATTATTACAACGCCACCAAAATAAAGCAGGCAGGCGTTATTATGCCCGGCAAAAAAATCAGCGACTATGAGAATGTGAAGGACTTCCTGCGGCCAAACCTTATCAGCATTACCAGCTGCAGGAACGTGCTGCTGGAAGGCGTTACCTTCCAGAACTCGCCGGCCTGGTGCCTGCATCCGCTGTTATGCGAGAACATTACCCTGCGGAATATCTACGCCAAAAATCCCTGGTATGCCCAGAACGGCGACGGGGTAGACCTGGAGTCATGCAGCTACGCGCGCATTACCGGCTGCACCTTTGATGTTGGGGACGATGGCATCTGCATTAAATCAGGCCGGGACGAGCAGGGCCGCAAAAGAGGCAAGCCCACGGAAAACACTATTGTAGACCATTGTACCGTATACCATGCTCACGGCGGTTTTGTAATAGGCAGTGAAATGTCGGGCGGAGCGCGTAACCTGTTTGTATCTAACTGCACCTTCATGGGCACGGATATTGGCCTGCGCTTTAAAACCACCCGCGGCCGCGGCGGCGTGGTGGAAAAAATATACATCTCGGATATTAACATGAATTATATACCCGGTGAAGCCATTTTATTTGATATGTACTATGCCGCGGTAGACCCCGTGCCGTTAACCGGCGAAAAAAGGGAAGCACCTAAAGTGGTTACCCACCCTGTAAATGAAGGCACACCGCAGTTCCGGGACTTTCATATCAGTAACATTGTTTGCAAAGGCGCTGCCAAAGCAGTGTTCATACGCGGCCTGCCGGAAATGCCCATCTCAGGCATCTTCATGGATCACATGACCATCAGCGCACAAAAAGGCATTGAATGCATGGAAGCAAAAAATGTACATTTCTCTGATGTACGCCTGATCACTGAAGAAACCGATCCGCTGATAACGGTGCGCAGCAGCCAGGATATTACGCTTAATAATATACAGTACGACCATGCCGACCGTTTTATAACAGTGCAGGGTGAAAGCAGCGATAACATAGTAGTAACAGACACGGACATACGGAAAGCAAAAGAAAGCACACAGTTTACCGCAGGCGCTTCCAGCAAGGCGCTGGAGGTAAGGCAGTAGAAACAGCAACGAATATGCACAGAATAAAAGCATGCATCCTCACGGTATTATTGACCGGCAGCGCCGCCATTGCGCAGGCGCAATCTGCCGCCATGGCCACTACCATTATGCATAAATGGAAAGATGCCGCTTCCTCACCGCCCAACTGGACCTACGACCATGGCGTGGTGCTGGAAGGCATAGCCGGCCTGTGGCTGAATACCGGCAATGCAAAATACTTTAGCTATGTGCAGCAAAGCATTGACAACTACCTGGACGATGCCGGCAACATACGTACCTACAAGCAGCAGGATTATAACATAGATAATGTAAAGAACGGCACGCTGCTGTTGCTGCTGTATAAAGTAACCGGTAAGCAGAAATATAAGGCCGCCGCAGATCGCCTGCGTGAGCAGCTGCGCACACAGCCCCGCACCGGCGACGGCGGTTTCTGGCATAAGAAACGCTATCCTTACCAGATGTGGCTGGACGGCCTGTACATGGGCGAGCCTTTTTATGCGCAATATGCGGCGCTCTTTCATGAAGACACTGCTTTTAATGATATTACCCGCCAGTTTGTGCTGATGGAAAAGCATGCGCGGGATGCCCGCACCGGCCTGCTGTACCATGGCTGGGACGAGTCGCGGGAACAGCAGTGGGCCGATAAAACCACCGGCCGCTCGCCCAATTTCTGGGGCCGGGCAATGGGGTGGTACGGTATGGCGCTGGTAGATGTGCTGGATTATTTTCCTGCACATCATAAAGGCAGGGACACGCTTATCGCCATCCTGAACCGCTATGCCGCAGCCGTAAAAAAATACCAGGACCCCGCTTCGGGCTGCTGGTACCAGGTGCTGGACAAAGGAAAGGAAAAGGGTAATTACCTGGAAGCATCCGGCTCCTGCATGTTCGTATATGCATTGGAGAAAGGCGTAAGAAAAGGCTACCTGCCCGCAACCTACCGTCAAACCGCGCAAAAAGGTTTTGCGGGCATTCAGCAACAATTCATCCGTCCTGCCGGAGAAGGAGGCGTGAACCTGGAAGGCGTGTGCAGTATTGCCGGCCTGGGCGGCCATCCTTACCGCGACGGCAGCTTTGCCTACTATATCAGTGAAAAAGTGGTAGCCAACGATCCCAAGGGCGTAGGCGCTTATATTATGGCCGCTAATGAAATGGAAATGCTGCCTAACCTGGATAAAGGCAAAGGCCTTACTGTTACGCTTGACCAGTATTTCAACAATGAATGGCGGAAAGATGTAACGGGCCGCATGGAGCGCTTTCACTACATCTGGAGCGAGATGGATAACAACGGTTATTCCCTGTTCGGCCACCTGTTTAACCGTTACGGCGTTACAACAGATACGCTGTCTGAAGCGCCCACCGCAGCTAACCTCCGGCACAGCAATATCTACATCATCGTAGATCCTGATACGCAAAAAGAAACCGCGCAGCCGCATTATATGACAGCCGCCGCAGCATCGGCCCTGTACAACTGGGTAAAAGCCGGCGGCGTGCTGGTGATCATGGAAAACGATTCGTCCAACGCCGAGCTGCAGCACATTAACCTGCTGAGCGAACGTTTTGGCATTCACTTTAATGAAGACAGCCGCAACCGCGTGCAGGGCCGCCAGTTTGAGCAGGGCGCATTACAGATACCTGCGGGGCATGCTATATTTACGCACACCAAAAAAGTGTATATAAAAGAGCTGAGCAGCATGAGGGTGAAAGCGCCGGCTGCCGCCGTATATAAAGACGGGGACCATGTGCTGATGTCAGTAGCAAAGGTGGGTAAGGGCACTGTGTTTGCCGTAGGCGACCCCTGGTTTTACAACGAGTACCTGGACGGCAGAAAGCTACCCGCTGAATATGAAAATTACCAGGCCGCCACTGACCTGGTGAACTGGTTAATTAAACAGGCAAAATAAGCAGATGAACCCCGCTCGCGGGGCATGGATTTAAATAATGTCATGATGAAACAATTGTCAAAAGAACAATTATTATCCATTCATAGTAACGGAAACATACAGCTGCCCCAGGCAATGCATTTGCAGCTGCCCGAAAAGGTGCTGCAGTTTGGCACCGGCGTGCTGCTGCGCGGCCTGCCCGATTACTTTATTGACAAAGCCAATAAAGCAGGGCTTTTTAACGGGCGTGTAGTAGTGGTAAAGTCTACCGGCAAAGGCAGCACCGATGCATTTGCAGCGCAGGACGGGCTATACACGCTTTGTGTAAGAGGTATTGAGCAGGGGAAAATGGTAGCTGAAAATATACTGAATGCATCCATCAGCCGTGTGCTGAGCGCTGCCGCGGAATGGCCGGCCATTCTGCAATGCGCGGAGAACCCCGGTATGCAGGTGGTTATATCCAATACTACCGAAGTAGGCATCAGCCTTACAGCCGATGATGTGCATGCTGCGCCGCCGGCCTCTTTCCCGGGCAAGCTGCTGGCTTTCCTGTACCGCCGTTACCAGCATTTTAAAGGCGCGGAGGATAAAGGCCTGGTAATAATTCCTACAGAGCTGATAGTTGACAACGGCAAAAAGCTGAAAGAGATAGTGCTGGAGCTGGCCGCCCGTAACAACCTGCCGCAGGACTTCACTAACTGGGTAACACAGGCCAATTATTTCTGCAACTCCCTGGTAGACCGTATTGTGCCCGGCGCCTTGCCGGCAAAGGAGCAGGCCACCATGGAGCAGGAGCTGGGGTATAAAGATGCCCTGATGATCATGGCCGAAGCTTACCGCCTGTGGGCCATTGAAACCAACAGCCCGGTGGTAAGGGAACGTTTAAGCTTTAGTGAAGCCGACAGCGGCGTTATCCTGGCGCCCGACATTAACGTATTCCGTGAGCTGAAGCTGCGCCTCCTGAACGGCACGCACACTTTCAGCTGCGGGCTGGCAGTGCTGGCCGGTTTTGGTACGGTGCGCCAGGCTATGGAAGATACAGCCATGGAAGCCTGCATTGCCGCGCTGATGCTGCAGGAAATGGCGCCTGCCATCACCGATATTTATATTACCGCCGCCGAAGCAGCCCGGTTTGCAAACAGTGTGCTGGACCGTTTCCGCAACCCGCACATTGCCCACCAGTGGCTGAGCATTACCATGCAGTACACCTCTAAAATGAAAATGCGTAATGTGCCGGTGCTGCTGCGGCATTACAGCCGTACACAGGAAGTGCCGCAGTTGATGGCGCTGGGCTTTGCCGCCTACCTGCTGTTCATGCGCAGCGAGCAAACAGCAGAAGGAGCGTACAAAGGAACGGCTAACGGGCAGCAATATACGATACAGGACGATCATGCCGCCTGGTTCCACGACCAGTGGAAAAGGCTGGAGCCCGGCGTACTGGTAAAAACCGTGTTAAGCAATACGGAGCTGTGGGGAACAGACCTTACAGCGCTCAAAGGCTTTGCGCCGGCTGTTACCGGCATGTTATCCGCACTGCTGCAGGAAGGCCCCCGCAGTGTGATTAAAAAAGTAAATCATGTAAAGATGAGTGTGTAATGATGGGTCATTACCACGTGTTGCAATCATTAATTCATAAATTATGAAAAAGTTCCTGGATGAACATTTCCTATTGAACACAGCTACGGCGCAGCGTTTATACCATGAGTATGCAAAAGAGATGCCGGTGATCGATTACCACTGCCACCTGCCGCCGGCGCAGATAGCAGGCGATATACAGTTTGAGAACTTAACACAGGCATGGCTATACGGCGATCATTACAAATGGAGGGCTATGCGTACCAATGGCGTACATGAAAGTTACTGCACCGGCAATAAGCCGGACTGGGAAAAGTTTGAGCAGTGGGCGGCCACCGTACCCTATACCCTGCGTAACCCGCTGTACCACTGGACACACCTGGAGCTGCAACGTTATTTTGATATAAGCGATATACTTAACCCTTCCTCAGCCGCCCGCATTTACGGCGAGTGCACAGAAAAGCTGCAAAGCCCCGATTATTCCGTGCGCAACCTGCTGCGTAAGATGAAGGTAGCGCTGGTATGCACCACCGACGACCCGGTAGATACCCTGGAATATCACCGGCAGCTGAAACAGGAAGGCTTTGAAATACCCATCCTGCCCGCATTCCGGCCGGATGCAGCCATGAACGTAGATGATCCCGTAAAATATAACCAGTACCTGGAAAAGCTGGAGCAGGCCTCCGGCGTATCAATCAGCACCTACCAGGACCTGCTGGAAGCATTGCGCAACCGGCATGATTTCTTCGCCTCTATGGGCTGTTCCGTATCAGACCATGGTATTGAAGAAATTTATGCAGATGATTTTACCGCAACGGAAATAGCCGCCATCTTCAAAAAAATAAGGAGCGGCGCTGCGCTTGCCCCGGAAGAGAACCGCAAATTCAGATCGGCCCTGCTGCTGGAATTGGCGGAGTGGGACTGGGAAAAAGGCTGGGTGCAGCAATACCACCTGGGCGCGCTGCGGAACAATAACTCCCGCATGCTGCGCGTACTGGGCCCCGACACCGGCTGGGACTCCATTGGCGACTTTTCACAGGCGCGGGCCCTGGCTAAGTTCCTGGACCGGCTGGACAGCAAAGACAAGCTGGCGAAAACCATCCTGTATAACCTGAACCCTGCAGATAACGAGCTGCTGGCTACCATGATCGGTAACTTCAACGATGGTTCTGTAGCAGGCAAAGTGCAGTTTGGCTCTGCGTGGTGGTTCCTGGATCAGAAAGATGGTATGGTTAAACAGCTGAATGCCTTATCCAATATGGGTTTGGTGAGCCGCTTTGTAGGCATGCTTACCGACTCGCGTAGCTTTTTATCTTATCCGCGGCATGAATATTTCCGCCGCATCCTGTGCGACCTGTTTGGCCAGGAGATAGAGAATGGCGAGCTGCCGGATGATATAGCCTGGGTAGGCAAGGTAATACAGGACATCTGCTATTTTAATGCGCAGCAGTATTTTAACTGGCAGTTCCTGGAGCAGCAGGTAGCTATTTCCTGATAAAAGAATACAAAATGTAAAATTTTAAATACTGAATGTAAAAGTAAAGTGCTACGGACCTGGGCAAAGTATCACGTTAGCGGAGCCTTACTTTTACATTTAGCATTTTAGATTTGTGATTTTACATTCTTTTATATGCCGCTTACAGCCTTCCTGTACTGCAGGGGCGTAAGCCCGGTGCTTCTTTTAAAGATGCGTCCAAAATGGCTTTGGTCCGAGAAGTTACATTCTATCGCAATTTGCGCCAGGTTTTGCCGGGTATGCCGCAGCAGCGAGCAGGCGCGTTCTATTTTCAGCTGGTTGGCATATTCGCCTATGCTCATGCCATATGCTTTTTTAAAGGCCCGTACAATATGAAAGGGGCTCATTTGTGTAAGCGCGGCCAGTTCCGCCAGCGCTACGGGCTCCTGCTGCTCATGCAGCAGCTCCTTTATCATGCGCAGCCAGTGCGGCACATCGTTATGCGCTGCTTTTTCCCGCAGAAACAGCGCCATACACTCCAGCGTTAAGCCTTCTATCATCAGTCCCGACCAGGCATGATACTGCCGGAACTCCCCCTGCATTTTTTTGATCAGCGCTTTTAAAGCAGGGCTTTTCAGCCTGGCGATTTTACTGAGGGCAAACGGGCCGGCATCAAATTTATTCATCCAGGCGGCATCTATCTCTATATTAAAGCAGCTGGCCGGCGCTACGGGAAACGTGTTGCTGTGCGCAATGCCTGCCGGGTGAAATACAATATCCTCCTGCTCGCATACCAGCTTGCCTGATACGGATTGTTCCCGGTAGCTGCCCTGCTGTACGTAGCACAGGTAGCTGTTCTCGTGAAAATGATCCGGTAAGGTAGTATGAACAGGGTAATGGCTCAGGGTAAGGATCACCCCCTGCGTTTGCACCTTCTTTTGTATGTTGCCATAGTAATCTCCCTGGTGTAAAATGCTGCGGCTCATAAAACATGAACGATGAATATAAGCAAGATAGTAACAAAACCGCAATAACGTGCTATCCTGCACCGGGCCGCCTGCCTAGCTTTGTGCTGTTAAAAGCCAACAAATGAACAAACGCTTTATCTGCCGGGGGGGTGTAAAAACCCTGCTGCTTCTTTTTATCATGTGCCCGTTGCGGGCGCAGGAGAGCGCCTATCGCGAAACGCCGCCAAAGATCAATGACCTGGTGCATACGAAGCTGGATGTGCATTTCAACAACAGCAAAGAGCTGCTGTATGGCAAGGCGTGGATCACTTTACTGCCGCATGCCTATGCTACTGACTCACTTACGCTGGATGCAAAGTATATGCTTATACATGAGCTGGCGCTGGTAAAAGCCGGTAAAAACCAGCCGCTGACATATACCTATGACAGCACTATGCTGGGGGTAAAGCTCGATAAAACCTACCAGCCCGGCGAAAAGTACACCATATATATTGCCTACACCGCACAGCCCGCGCAGGTGAAGTCAACAGGCAGCAAGGCCATTACCAGCGCCAGGGGGTTGTATTTTACTAACCCCGACAGCGCTATTGCCGGCAAGCCTGTGCAGATATGGACCCAGGGTGAAACAGAAGCCTCCTCTGCCTGGTTTCCCACTATTGATAAACCCAACCAGAAAACCACTACGGAGATCAGCATGACCGTGCCGGCTAAACATATATCCCTTTCCAACGGGCGTTTAACAGCGCAGCATCTGAATGGCGACGGCACCCGTACGGACACCTGGAAAATGGAGCTGCCGCACGCGCCCTACCTGGTAATGATGGCCACGGGTAATTTTTATGTGTATAAAGATAAGTGGAGGAATAAAGCCGTAAGCTATTACGTAGAGCCGGCGCAGGCGTCGTATGCAAAGCACCTGTTCGGCAACACGCCTGAAATGATGACCTTTATTTCCAACATCCTGGGGGTGGATTATCCATGGAATAAATATGCGCAGATAGTAGTGCGCGATTTTGTAAGCGGCGCCATGGAAAACACCACTGCTACCGTGCATGGCGACTTCACCTACCAGAACGACCGCCAGTTGCTGGACGAACGCGCATGGGAAGGCAACATTGTGCACGAGCTGTTTCACCAGTGGTTTGGCGATTATGTAACCACCGAAAGCTGGAGCAACCTTACGGTAAACGAGTCATTCGCCAATTACAGTGAAACCCTTTGGCAGGAGTATAAGAACGGCCCCGATGCCGGTGATTATACCAACAACAATGCCCTGCAGCTTTACCTGGATGGCGGTTCTTCGGAAGAGCAGAAAACCCTGGTGCGTTTTCATTACAATGCAGCGGAAGATATGATGGACCGTGTTACCTACCAGAAAGGCGGGCGCATACTGCATATGTTACGCAGCTACCTGGGTAAGGAAGTGTTTTACAAAGGGCTGCACCGTTACCTTACGCAAAACGCTTTTGGAACAGGGGAGGCGCAGCAGCTGCGCTTAGCCATGGAGGCCGTTAGCGGCCTGGATCTGAACTGGTTTTTTAACCAGTGGTATTACGGCAGCGGGCATCCTTACCTGGATATACAGTATAGCTGGGATGCAGCCACCCGCACGCAAACTGTGTATGTACGGCAAACGCAGGCCGGTAAGGTGTTCACACTGCCTTTTGCTATTGACATATATGTGAATGGCAAAAAAGAGCGCCACCAGGTATGGATGAAGCAGCAGGCAGATACTTTCCGTTTTACCCTGCCCGCCAAACCCGACCTGGTGAATGTGGATGCCGGCAAAGTATTGGTGGCGGTAAAAACAGATCACCACACATTGCAGGAATATGCGTACCAGTACCGGCATGCACCGCTGTATATGGACCGGCTGGAGGCCATACAAAGCGCCGCCTCCCTGCAGCAGGAAGCCGTTGCCCGCACCATACTGCTGGCCGCCTGTAAGGACAGGTTTTTCCGCCTGCGTATTGCAGCTATTGACTCGCTGAACATGCAGCAGCCGGGGATAAAAGCTGCCGCGCCGCCGGTGCTGTTAAGCCTTGCCCGCGCAGACAGTTTTACCCTGGTGCAGGCCGCTGCCGTTAAAGCCCTGGGCCGGTTGAACGACAGCACCTACATGCCCTTGTTCCGCGAAAAAATGAGCAGCCGTTCCTATGCCGTGCAGGCGGCAGCCCTGGATGCTATGGCGGCCCTGAACCTGCCGGAGGCCGTGCGCTATGCCGGCGGGCTGGAAAAAGACAACAAAGGGGTGCTAAGCATTGCCCTGGCCAATGTGTATGCCAGGGCAGGCGACCCGGCTAAGCTGGAGTTTATCAGCGGGATGATGGACAATATGTTCATCAGCACAAAATTCCGGGTGCTGGCAGCTTACCTGCGGCTGCTTGCGCAAGCCAGTGACGGCGCCGCTTTTAACAGGCACTTTGAAAATGCCCTCCGGCATATAAACGACTATAAGCCTTACAACCTGCAGGACCGGTTTATACCGCTTTTGCAGGCCATAAAAGCCCGGAAAGCAGCCGCCCGGCTGGATGCGCAGGTGAAAACAGTGGATGCGGCGATTGCGGCATTGAGCGGGAAATAAAAGGAATGTAAAATATTAAATGTAAAAGGCGTGCAGTGTGCCCACACTGTACGCCTTTTTTATTGCAATAATCACTATCTTTTCTTAATCACTTCCTCCCTTCATTATTAATTATTCATTCTTAATTATTAATTAATTGCAGGTAGGCGGCAGTAGCTAATCGTCAAAAAAATAAGCAATTTTATAGCTGAATTTTGTCGTCCAAAATATATGTAATTTCACCCCCGATGGAGAAGATGGATATTAGACAGCTGGCAAAGGACCTGAATTTGTCTACCTCAACGGTGTCTCGCGCTTTCCGCGGCAACAGCGACATTAATGCGCAAACAAAGGCGCGTATACTGGCCCGCGCCCGGGAGCTGAACTACCAGCCCAACCTGTATGCCAGCAGCCTGCGGGAAAAAAAGAGCAGCACCATTGCCATCATTGTGCCGGAGCTGGCCAACAACTTTTTTTCGCAAGCCATTAAAGGCATTGAGCGCGTAGCCCGGGAAAAGGGCTACCACACCCTTATTTATGTAACAGACGATGAGTACCAGCTGGAGGTGTCGTTTATCGACGACCTTTCCAATGGCCGGGTAGACGGCGTAATTATGTCGGCCTCCGGCGAAGCCAATGACCACAATTACCTGAACAAGCTTAAAAAGCGGCACATGCCCCTGGTATTCTTTGACCGCGTGTATGATGATGTAGACGTGGCCAAGGTAACCACTAACGACTATGAAAGCAGCTTTAATGCCACCAGGCACCTGGTAGCAGCAGGCTGCAGGAAGATCGCGTTCCTGGTGATCAACAAAAGCCTGTCAATCGGTAAAATGCGCATGCAGGGCTATGTGGATGCGCTGGCGGCGGAAGGCATTCCCTACAGGAATGACCTGGTAATAGACTGCAGCAACGATCATAAAAAAAACTATAACATCCTTTCCAAAGTGCTCACTACCCTGAAGCCGGACGGGCTGTTTGCTGCCGTGGAACGCCTGGCCATTACCAGTTACCACGTATGCCACGACCTGGGCATTGCCATTCCGAAGAAGGTAAAGATCATCAGCTTTTCCAGCCTCGAAATTGCGCCGCTGTTAAACCCTTCGCTTACCACTATTACGCAGCCTGCCAAAGAGCTGGGCGTACATGCCGCGCAGCTGCTGTTCAAGTCACTGGAAAGCGGAGCGCCGGTGCATGAGCACATTGTGCTGAAGTCAAAGATCATTGCCCGGAAGTCAACCGGCGGGTGATACGCAATATGTTTTCATTTATGCAGAACCAGCTGCTTCCGCAAGATAAGAGGTGCGCGCTTTTGCTGCCGGAGGGCAGTGCCGCTCCGCTAAGCGCCAAAACGGCTCCGGAAAATGCAACAGCCTGCGCCGGTTACTATTCCGGCCGGTATACGCCTGTTGTTCAGCGTTTTGTTCGTTAATATTGTTGTCTTCCAAAATTTGATTCTTCTATTAAGTTTTATCCCCAGGTTTTGCAGATGGAAATCCATTGCTAAATCTTTACAGTGGGGCATTCCATCCACAGACTTTAATCCCCCTTTAAAATTTTTTTTGCAGTTCCGGAAATTCCTTTACTTTAGCGCCAACGTTATGTAATATTTTTTTACCACGTTTCGGGAACGTTCCCGGTATCGTTCCCGGTTAGTTAACTAAAACTGAACAAAAATTTCACAGGATGCAAAAACTACGCCTTCTCAAGTATGTACTGCTGTTGTGCTTTACGGCGTTTTCCCTTTCTACCTATGCACAAACAGGGAATATCAGCGGAAAGGTGACCGACGAAACCGGTCAGCCGCTGCCCGGGGCCACAGTATTTATAAAGGGAACCAACGCACACGCTATTGTTGGTCCCGACGGCAGCTTTAAGCTGCCTGCCAATGGCAACATTACCCTGGTAATAAGAATGATCGGCTATCAGCCTATAGAGCGGGCATTAACCATTAACGGAACGCTGCAGCAGGATTTTCAGCTGACGGCAGATACCAAAGGTTTAAATGAAGTAGTGGTAGTAGGTTACGGTACGCAAAAGAAAAGCGACCTTACCGGCTCCATTACCGCCATCAGCTCTAAGGATTTTAACAAAGGCCCCATTACCACACCGGAGCAGCTGATCACCGGCAGGGTGGCCGGCGTGCAAATCTCATCCAACGGCGGCGCGCCCGGCGCAGGCAGCAAAATCCGCATCCGCGGCGGATCGTCGCTGAATGCCAGCAACGATCCGCTGATTGTGGTAGATGGCGTGCCCCTGGACAATGCAGAAGTAAAAGGCGCTTCCAACCCGCTGAGCTTCATCAACCCAAATGATATTGAGTCGTTCAACATCCTCAAAGATGCTTCTGCCACCGCCATTTACGGTTCACGTGCTTCCAACGGCGTGATCATCATCACCACCAAAAAAGGGAAGGTGGGGCAGCAAATGCATGTGAACTTTAGTTCCATACAGTCAATATCGCAGAAAGAAGGAATTGTGCCGGTGCTTTCCGCCGGCGAGTTCCGCCAGGTAGTGAACGAGCATGGGGCTGACGCGCAGAAAGCATTGCTGGGCAGCGCTAACACTAACTGGCAGGATGCTATTTACCGCACCGCCTTCAGCACCGACAATAACCTGGGCATCAGTGGCGCTGCCAAATGGCTGCCTTACCGCGTTTCCGTTGGCTTTACAAACCAGAACGGTATTCTTAAAACATCCAGCATGCGCCGCCAGTCGGCAGACATCAGCCTGAGCCCGCGCCTGCTGGACGATCACCTGAAAATAGACCTGAATGTAAGAGGCGCTATTACCAACAGCCGCTTTGCCGATCAGGAAGCCATTAACGCCGCCGTTGCTTTTGATCCCACACAACCCATACATGCCACCAATGCCTTTGGCAACTATTTCGAGTGGCTGGATCCAACAACCGGCGGCGCCGCTCCTTACACACTGGCTACCCGCAACCCTTTGAGCATGCTGGAGCTGAAGAACGATAAAGGTGAAGTGAAAAGGAGCCTGGGCAACATACAATTCGATTACAAATTCCATTTTCTGCCCGAGCTGCGCGCAAACCTGAACCTGGGTTACGATGTGTCTAAAACAGAAGGCCGCACCCTGGTGCCTGCTTACGCCGGCAATGTATTTAACCGCGGCGGTATGGATAAATCTTACTCCCAGACGCGCAATAACAAGCTGCTGGATTTTTACCTGAACTATGCTAAAGACCTGAAGGGCATCGGCAGCCGTATTGACGTAACAGGCGGTTACTCCTACCAGGATTTCATCCGCACAGAACCGGCTTACCCGGACCTGAACGCCAAGGGCGATACGATCAGCGCTGCCGGTGTGCCTTTCAAAACACAGAACACGCTGGTGTCATTTTTCGGAAGGTTGAATTACACCTTGCTGGACCGCTACCTGTTAACCGTAACGGTGCGCAGGGACGGATCATCCCGCTTTAAACAGCACTGGGGAACGTTTCCTTCTGCGGCCCTGGCCTGGCGTATTAACCAGGAGTCGTTCCTGAAAAATTCAAAAGTGCTTTCCGACCTCAAATTACGTATAGGCTATGGCGTTACCGGACAGCAGGATTTCGGCGGCCTGTTAACAGACTATCCGTACCTGCCCCGCTACACCATTGGCGATCCTACCGCGGCATACCAGCTGGGCAGCCAGTACTACCTGACCCTGCGTCCCGAAGGGTATGACGCCAACATCAGGTGGGAAGAAACAAAAACCTACAATGCCGGCCTGGACTTCGGTTTCCTGGATAACCGCATTTCCGGCAGCGTGGATTACTATATCAAAAAAACAAAAGACCTGCTGAGCGTAATACCCGTAGCAGCCGGCTCCAATCTTACCAACCAGCTGCTGACCAACGTAGGCAACATTGAAACCAAAGGCCTGGAGTTTACGCTGAACGCCACCCCCGTAAGCACGAATGATTTTACCTGGGATGCCGGTTTTAACTTTACCTATAACACTATAAAGATCACCAACCTTACCAAGGTAAAAGATCCTGCCGCGCAGGGCATACCAATAGGCACCATTTCCGGCGGAACCGGTAATACCATTGAAATACATTCCGTAGGTTATGCGCCGTATTCTTTCTTTGTGTACAAGCAGGTTTACAAAGATGGAAAGCCGGTGGAAGGCGGGTATGAAGACCTGAACAAAGACGGGCAGATAACGCCGGACGACCGTTACCGTTATAAATCGCCCAATCCTGAATTCCTGCTGGGCTTTAACTCCCAGTTCGCCTACAGGAACTGGAACCTGGGCTTTTCCATACACGGCAGCATTGGCAACTACGTGTATAACAATGCCAGCTCCAACAACGGCGCCTACCGCAACTTCTCTTACGAGAACTACCTGGCCAACGTAGCTACCAGCATCCGGGAAACCGGCTTTGCCGTGAACCAGTATTTTTCCGACTACTATGTGGAGAATGCCTCTTTTGTGCGTATGGATAACTTAAGCCTGGGCTACAGCTTTAAGCACCTGTTAAAGGATAAGGTAAACCTGCGTGTGTCCGGCACCGTATCTAACCTGTTTGTGATCACCGGCTACAGCGGCCTGGACCCGGAATTAGGAAACGATAAGGTAGGCACCACCAATGTGGGGGAAGGCATAGATAACAAGTTCTATCCCCGTCCGCGCGTGTATTCCCTGGGTGTAAATCTTGATTTTTAAACTGACCAAAACCGGAAAAAATGATGAAGCAATATATCAATACATGGGTAGTGGCAGGGTGTGTAAGCCTGGCGTTGCTGGTTAGCTCCTGTACCAAGGACCTGGACCGTGAGCCGTTCTACGACCAAACATCTGCCAGCGTGTATAACGATTTCTCGAACTATAAATCCATCCTGGCCAAGCTGTATGCAGGCTATGCCATCAGCGGGCAGCAGGGCCCTGCCGGCAAGCCTGACCTCACAGGTATAGACGAAGGCTTTTCCAATTACATCCGCCAGTACTGGTCGGCCCAGGAGCTGCCCACAGATGAAGCAGTGATAGCCTGGAACGATGGCACCTTACCGGACTACCACAAAATGACCTGGACCTCCGGTAACGAATTTATTAAAGCTACCTACGACCGTATTTTTTACGAGATAGCTGTATGTAATGAATTTATCCGCGAAACAACAGACGATAAGTTAAGCAGCCATAACATCAGCGGCAACAACCTGGAAGAAGCAAAGCATTTCCGCGCCGAAGCCCGCTTCCTGCGCGCCCTGGCCTACTGGCATGCATTGGACCTTTTTGGCAACGTACCTTTTTCCACTGAAAAGGATGAGGTGAGCGCCTCCTTTTTTCCGCCGCAGATCAACCGCGCCGACCTGTTCAGCTATATAGAGTCTGAGCTGAAAGCAATAGACGCCGACCTGGTAAACGCGCGGCAGAACGAGTACGGCCGTGCCGACAAAGCCGCTGCCTGGACACTGCTGGCAAAGCTGTACCTGAACGCGGAAGTGTACATACAGCAGCCGAAATACACCGAAGCCATTACCTATTGCGCTAAAGTGACCGCCGCCGGCTATGCATTGTCTGACGAATACCGTAAGCTGTTCCTTACAGACAACAACACCTCTCCTGAAATCATTTTCCCGATCACGTTTGATGGTATTCACACCAAAACCTACGGCGGCATGACCTTCCTGGTGCATGCACCGGTTGGCGGCAGCATGTCGGCCGCCGCATTTGGCATCAACGGGGGATGGGCCGGGCTGCGTACCACCAAAGCTTTTGTAGCGCGGTTTCCTGATCCTTCCGGTAATACAGACAAACGCGCCATGTTCTATACTAACGGGCAGAACCTGGAGATCAACGATATTTTTACATTTGCAGACGGTTATGCCATTGCCAAATACCGCAATGTAAGCTCCGCAGGCGTACATGGTTCCGACCAAACCGGCGATTTCCCGGACACAGATTATCCCATGTTCCGCCTGGCCGATGTGTACCTGATGTATGCCGAAGCCGTGCTGCGCGGCGGCGCCGGTGGCAGTGCAGCTACTGCGCTGCAATACGTGAACGACCTTCGTACACGCGCTTACGGTAATACCAGCGGCAACATTACCGCCGGCCAGCTTACGCTGGATTTTATACTGGGCGAAAGGAGCCGGGAGCTGTTCTGGGAAGGGCAGCGCCGTACAGACCTGATCCGCTTTGGTAAATTCACCGGCAGCAGCTACCTGTGGCCGTGGAAGGGCAATGTGAAGGAAGGCAAGGCAGTGGATGATTTCCGCGCATTATATCCTATTCCCGCTGCTGACAGAACCGCTAACCCGAATTTGCAACAAAACACAGGATATTGAGGCAATTACTTATCGAATGAAACACTTTTCTCTATTACTCGTTACCTGGCTATGCCTTACTGCCTCCGCCTTCGCCCGGCTGCCTGCATTGGAGCGCATAGAGCCTGCTTTCTGGTGGACAGGCATGCGGCAGCCTTTCCTGCAGCTGATTGTACACGGAAATAACATTGCAGAAAGGAATGTGCAGCTGGAATACCCGGGAGTAACCTTAAAAGAAGTGCACAAGGTAGAGAACCCCAACTACCTGTTTATTGACCTGGATATTACAGCAGCCGCCAGGCCGGGTACTATCCGCATCCGTTTTATCAAAAGCGGCGCAAAGGAGATCAGCTACAACTACGAGCTGAAAGCCCGCGATCACGCTGCCAGGGCCCAGGGCATAACCAGTAAAGACCTGGTATACCTGATTATGCCCGACCGTTTTGCCAACGGCGATAAAAGCAACGACATTGTAAAGGGCATGGCGCAGACCACCCTTAACCGCGACTCCATGTACTACCGCCATGGCGGTGATTTACAGGGCATAATTGATCACCTGGATTATTTGCAGAACCTGGGCGTTACCGCGCTGTGGCTGAACCCTGTGCTGGAAAACGATCAGCCTTCAGCCTCTTACCACGGTTATGCCGCTACGGAGAACTACCGCATTGACCCCCGCTACGGCAGCAATGAGCTGTATAAAAAGCTGGTAAACGAGCTGCACAAGCGCGGCATGAAAATGATACAGGACCTGGTGCACAACCATATTGGCAGCCGCCACTGGACCATGCTGGACCTGCCCTCCAGGGATTGGGTGCATCAATGGCCGCAATTTACCCGCTCCAACTTTAAAGAGCAGCCATTGTTTGATCCCTATGCGGCGGCAATCGATAAAAAGCGGATGACCGATGGCTGGTTTGACATTCATATGCCGGATATGAACCAGGACAATCCCTACGTGCGCAACTATTTTACGCAAAGCCATATTTGGTGGATAGAATACGCCGGGGTAGACGGTTTTCGCCTGGACACCTACGGGTATAACGATGCCGGCTATATGAAAGAGTGGGCCGAAGCCATGAAAAAGGAATACCCGCAGCTCACCTTCTTTGGTGAAACATTCGTGCACGGCGTGCCTAACCAGGCCGTGTTCACACAGGGCAATACCATACACCACGGCTTTGATACAGAACTACCCGGCGTAACGGATTTCCAGTTCCTGTGGGCCATCTCCGATCTGGCGGGCGGTAAGGTGAAAGCGCAGGACGGGGTGACAGGGCTTTATAACATGTTATCCAACGATTTTGTGTACCAGGATGCTACCCGCAATGTCATTTTTCTGGATAACCACGACCTGAGCCGCTTCTTTTCCGTTACAGGAGAAAACATTCCCCGCTACAAAATGGCCATGGCCTGCCTGCTGACCACGCGGGGCATTCCACAGCTGTATTACGGCGCGGAAATACTGATGAAGAACTTCTGTAACCCCGATGGCCTGGTGCGGGAAGATTTTAAAGGCGGCTGGCCCGGCGATCCTGTAAATAAATTTACGGCTGCCGGCCGCACGGCGCAGGAAAACGACGTGTTCAACTACCTGCGCAGGCTGGCCAATTACCGGAAACAGCACGCGGTGCTGCAAACCGGTAAGCTGATGCAGTATGTACCGGAAAACGGGGTGTACGTGTACTTCCGTTATAACGGCCGCCAGGCTGTAATGATGGTGATGAATGCCAATGATACGGCGCAAAGCCTGAATACTGAAAGGTTTGCGGAGCGGCTGAAGGGCTTTACCGCAGCAGTGGATGTAATTACAGGAAAGGAGCAAACGCTTGCCCCCGGCATTAGCATACCGGCATATACCACGCTGGTGCTGGAATTGAAATAATACAGAACGCCCAATGTGACGCGGCATGCTTACGCGGAGCGCTGAAGGCTGAAGGTTAAATATAAACGGCAAAATGCCCGGATGGGTAATGCCGGTGCGGTATAACGCGGAAAGCAACAATAAGCACAAGGGAAATTTCCGTTAAACGTTGGGCGTTCAGTATTATAAACATCATAAAAGTTGCAATAAGCTGTCTGGTATATATGTTGCATGATGTATAAAGAACAAACAATAAAGCGTGCTCATCGTTGCGCACTTACATAAAGCATTACTATGGTACAAGCGTGCATTTTTGACCTGGACGGCGTAATTGTAAACACGGCCGTGTATCACTACAAAGCGTGGAAAAAGCTGGCTAACGAGCTGGAATTTGATTTTACCGAAGCGCAGAACGAAAAGCTGAAAGGCTTAAGCCGTATGCGCTCCCTGCAGCTGATACTGGAATGGGGAGGAGTAGATAAAACCCCGCTGGAGCAGCAGGAGCTGGCGGCTATTAAAAACAGCTGGTATGTGGACATGATTAACCGCATGACGCCGGAAGACGTGCTGCCCGGCGCAGCGGCCTTCCTGCAGCAGGTGCGGGCTGCAGGTATAAAAACTGGGCTGGGATCTGCCAGCAAAAATGCGGGCCTTATACTGGAAAAAACCGGTTTGTTACACTTGTTTGACGCTGTTGTAGACGGCAACACCGTTACCGCTTCTAAACCAGACCCCCAGGTGTTCCTGCAGTGCGCTAAGCTGCTGCATACCCGGCCTGCCCATTGTGTGGTGTTTGAAGATGCCATTGCGGGTATTGAGGCGGCTAAAGCCGCCGGTATGAAAGTGATCGGCATTGGCGACCCTGCGGTATTGCAGGGCGCAGATGAAGTAGTAAAGGGGTTGCATGAAATGAGCGTAGAACGCTTAACGCAGAAAGCTAAAAGTAAAAAGCTTAATCCGGAAGCAAAAAGCAAAAAGCTTAAAGCATAAAGCGAAGGTAAAAGGCAAAAGGTAAAAAGCGGAGGGGAACAAAATGCAGGAAGCTTTTTGCTTTCAGCTTTCCGCTTTCCACCAAACAAAAAATATGAAACACTACATTAAAGTAGATGAGTGGAATATCATCGAAGAAGGATTTGATCCACGTTTGAATAAAGTGTCTGAAAGTCTTTTCAGCATTGGCAACGGCCGTATGGGCCAGCGCGCTAATTTTGAGGAGGCGTACTCCGGCGAAACGCTGCCCGGCAGCTATGTGGCCGGCGTATATTACCCGGATAAAACCCGCGTTGGATGGTGGAAGAACGGTTATCCCGAATACTTTGCCAAAGTGCTGAATGCTGCTAACTGGATAGGCATTGACATACGCATTGATGAGGAAGTGCTGGACCTGCATGCCTGTACCGTTAATGATTTCCGGCGGGTGCTGAATATGAAGTCCGGTTACCTGGAACGCTCTTTCACAGCCACGCTCAGCAAAGGCAGGCAGGTGCGGGTACATGCGCAGCGCCTTTGCAGCATTGTTGATGATGAAGCAGGCGCTATCCGCTACAGCATTACCCCGCTGAACTTTGAAGGGCGCTTTACCATCACAGCGTTTATAGACGGGGATGTAAAGAACCAGGACGCCAACTATGACGAGAAATTCTGGGAAGAGATGGACCGTGAAACCATTGGCCAGTGCGCCTACCTGACTATGCGCACCAAAAAAACGGGCTTTGATGTATGTACCGGCATGAAGTTCAAGGTATGCAGGGATGGTGTGGAAGTAGCCACGCCGCTGCTGCCCGTGGAAGCGGAAAAATATGCAGCAGGCCGTGTAGTGCTTACCGTAAGCGCCGGGCAGGAGATCACCATCTATAAATATGCGGCTAATCTTTCTTCGGAGAACCATGCGCGGGAAGACCTGAAAAGCGCCTGTAAGCAGCTGGTGGCAAGAATATATGCCAAAGGGTTTAACCGTATGCTGGAAGAGCAGGCCGCTGCCTGGGCTGCCAAATGGGAGGAGAGCGATATTGTGATCACCGGCGATGCAGCTGCGCAGCAGGGCATCCGCTTCAACATATTCCAGCTTAACCAAACCTATACCGGGGAAGATGCCCGCCTGAATATAGGCCCTAAAGGATTTACCGGTGAGAAATATGGAGGCGCTGCTTACTGGGACACGGAAGCCTATTGTTTACCGTTTTACCTGGCCACCGCCGATCCGCAGGTAGCGCGCAACCTGCTGCTGTACCGCTACCGCCATTTGCCCAAAGCCATTGAAAACGCGGCTAAGCTGGGCTTTACCGGCGGTGCGGCGCTGTACCCCATGGTAACCATGAACGGGGAAGAGTGCCATAATGAATGGGAGATCACTTTTGAAGAGATACACCGCAATGCCGCCATTGCCTTTGCTGTTTACAACTATACCCGTTATACGGGCGACAGCGTTTACCTGGCGGAATACGGCCTGGAAGTGCTGATTGCCATTGCCCGCTTTTGGGCGCAGCGCGTAAACTGGAGCGCAGCGCGTAACCGCTATGTAATACTGGGCGTAACCGGCCCCAATGAATACGAGAACAACGTAAACAATAACTGGTACACCAACACCATGGCCGGCTGGTGCCTGGAATATACAATGGAAGCGCTGCAACAGGTGCAGCAGCAGTGGCCTGAAAAATATAAAGCGGCAATAATTGCAGCAAAATTCCGCGAGCAGGAGGAAACTACGCGCTGGCGGCATATCTTGGATCACCTGTATTATCCGCAGGATGAAGCATCAGGCATTTTCCTGCAGCAGGATGGCTATTTGGATAAAGAGCAGGTGCTGGTAAAAGACCTGGACCCTGCGCAACGCCCGCTGAACCAGCACTGGAGCTGGGACCGCATACTGCGTTCCTGCTTTATTAAACAGGCCGATGTGCTGCAGGGATTATATTTCCTGGAAGACCGCTTTGATGAAGCAACGCTGCGCCGCAACTTTGATTTTTACGAGCCGCGCACCGTGCATGAAAGCTCGCTTTCGCCCTGTGTGCATGCCATTATAGCCGCCAGGCTGGGCGATGAGCAGCGGGCATACGAGTTTTACCTGCGCACGTCCCGCCTGGACCTGGATGATTATAATAATGACACGGAAGACGGTTTGCATATTACCTCTATGGCCGGCACGTGGATGAGCGTGGTGGAAGGGTTTGCGGGCATGCGCGTACGCAACGGACAGCTGCACTTTTCGCCTTTCCTGCCGGCAAAGTGGCAGTCGTTTGCATTCAAGATCCGGTTTCGTGGCGCGCTCCTGGAAATACAGGTTGATAAGAATGGCGTACATATTTATAACTACTCCGCTGCGGAAGTGAGCGTGCACATACACGGCAATATGCACGTTATACCTCCGCAGGGGAAGGTAATTACGAATGCTCAACTCATCCCATGACAACACTCGCATCAGCCGTTAAGCCTTCGCTCCGGCTTTCACAGGTATGGAATATGAGCGTGGGGTTCCTGGGTATACAGTTTGGCTTTGCCCTGCAAAACGGCAATGCTTCGCGCATCCTGCAAACCTTTGGGGCAGATGTGGAGCACCTGTCGTTGTTTTGGCTGGCCGCCCCGCTTACCGGTATGATCGTGCAGCCGCTGATAGGGCATTACAGCGACCGTACCTGGAACCGCCTGGGCCGGCGCAAGCCTTACTTCCTGTCCGGCGCGCTGGTGGCTGCACTGGCCCTGGCGCTGCTGCCCAATGCCGGCGCTATTACAGCGCTGTTGCCGCCTGTTTTAATTGGCGCAGGTATGCTCATGCTTATGGATGCGGCTATTAACGTTGCCATGGAGCCCTTCCGGGCGCTGGTGGCCGATAACCTGCCGGATGCGCAGCGCAGCACCGGCTTTTCCGTACAAACATTTCTGATTGGAGTGGGCGCGGTAGTGGGGTCCTGGCTGCCTTACCTGCTGTCGGAATACGGGCACATTGCCAAAACCGCAGCTCCCGGGCAGGTGCCGGATAACGTGCGTTACTCTTTTTACATAGGCGCAGCTGTGCTGGCCGGCGCTATACTATGGACCATTTTTACCACGCGTGAATATTCGCCGGAAGAACATGCGCGTTTTAATCCCGAAGCAGCTGCCGCGCATACGGCAAAAGGCATTGGCGCTATTGTAAAGGATTTTGCCAACATGCCGGTAGCCATGCGGCAGTTAGGGCTGGTGCAGTTCTTTTCATGGTTTGCATTATTTTCTATGTGGGTGTTCACCACGCCCGCAGTGGCGCAGCATGTGTACCAGGTGCCGCCGGGAGATACTTCTTCGGTACGCTTTGCCGATGCCGGCAACCAGGTAGGCATCCTGTTCGGTATTTATAATGGTGTGTCTGCGGTATATGCCTTATGCCTGCCGGCGCTGGTACGTATTACCAACCGTAAAACCACGCATGCTATTTCACTGGCGCTGGGAGGCATTAGCCTGGTTTGGATGTATTTTATTCACACGCCCGCATGGCTGGTGTTTCCCATGATCGGCATCGGGCTGGCCTGGGGCAGCATTCTTTCCATGCCCTATGCCATTCTTTCCAGCGTGCTGCCGGTGCGGAAAATGGGGGTGTACATGGGCATCTTTAATTTCTTCATCACTTTTCCGCAGATCGTGAACGGCCTGTTCAGTGGGCTTATCGTAAAATACGTTTTCGACGGCCAGGCGATTTATGCATTAACCCTGGCCGGGGTATGTATGCTGTGTGCCGCAGTAGCAGTGCTGTTTGTGAAAGACGAAGCAGGAAGCAGGAAGTAAGCAATCACATCTTGCCTCCTGCTTCATAAAATCACATAAAAAATTCTTCAGAAACAATCTTTCCATCCTTTACCTTATACACGCAAAGCTCAGTCATTTTCATCCGTCCTTTTTGCTTCATCGTCATGTCCATGGTCATGGTAATAGCAAAGCTGTTGCCGGCAACAAGAGGTTCGCTTATTTCAGGCTCGCTGTGCATGGCTTCTACCATGGATTGAAATTTTTCTCCTTTCTCTTTAAGCGCTTCCCGGCCTGCGGTTTCTTTTGGAAAATCTTCCGTGGCATAAGGCTCTATGCTAACAGCGTCATCAGCATACAGCTCATCCTGCGCGGTTTCAAATTCGCCTTTACGGCAAAGCTCAGCCAGGCGGGTAGCTATAGCCTGGGTGGTCATGGTGGAAGTTTGGGTGGTCATGGTGAAAATTTTTTGGAGTGTGTATACAAAAGTACAGCCAATTATTTAAAACAGGCGTTAATTATCATGTGCACTTTTTAATAACTTCATGTGTATGTATAATATCATTTGCTTTGGAGAAATGCTGTGGGATATATTACCGCAGAAGGAACTGCCCGGCGGCGCGCCTATGAATGCCGCCTATCACCTGCAAAAGCACGGGCAGCAGGTAGCCGTGATCTCAAAGGTGGGAAAAGACAGTTATGGAGAGCGCCTGCTTGCGCTGCTGAAAGATAATGGCATTACAACGGCGTATGTGCAGCAGGACGCATTGCAGGCAACCGGCAAGGTGCTGGCGCAGCCCATAGGAGAGCATGATGTGCAGTTCAATATCCTTTTTCCTGCGGCCTGGGATTTTATTGAATGGCAGCCTTCACTGGGGCCTTTGCTGCAGCAGGCGCAGTACCTGGTGTTCGGCAGCCTGGCGGCACGCAATGCAGTATCGCGCAGCACTTTGGAAAAGGCTTTGAGCTGGAAAATAAAAAAGGTGCTGGATATTAACCTGCGCCCCCCGCATTACGATCCTGCACTGATTAAAATGTTGTTAAGCAACTGTGATATTTTAAAACTGAACCAGGCCGAGCTGGAGCTGATCAGCAGCTGGCTGGGCGCTGCCTCCGCACCGGAGGAGCAGGTGGGCATGTTAGCGCATGCTTATCGCATCCAAACCATTGTTGTTACCATGGGAGCCAGGGGCGCATTGCTGTACATGAACGGCCGCTTTTATTCGCACCCGGGTTTCCGCGTGCAGGTAGCTGATACCATTGGCAGCGGCGACGCATTCCTGGCCGGTTTTCTCAGCAGCCTCATAAAAGGCCGCAGCCCGGAAGAAAGCCTGGCTATTGCCAATGCTACCGGCGCCCTGGTGGCATCCCGTTCCGGTGGCTGCCCCGCCTATCATGTACAGGAAGTAAGCGCCCTGCTGGAAACGGTTTAAGGCACTTCATCCCTTTTCAGTAAGGGCAGTAAAAGAAAACGGGTAGCAACAATACCTACCATAAAGCCAATCGCCAGTATGATCAGCAATGTGTTCAGCGGTATGCTGTGGCATTGCGCAGGATCGTCGGTAATACCAAGCCACGGCAGGTCTTTACTGAGGAAAATGGCCATGGCGGTGGTAATAATAAACAGGTTCAGCAACACAATCAACGCCACGATGGTTTTCTTTTTCAATTTCCAGTCGTCGCCGTTATTACGCACGCCGGTTATATAAAATACGGTTAACGCAATTACCAGTGTAAAAAGAAATATAGCAGCATATGAAAAATAGGTGTCCCCAAGGTAGTCGGTTGATTCCACGCTGCACGGATCGCGGAACATCTGCCGGTAAGCATGCAGCTCCTTTTTAATCCGCTCCCAAAAGGTAAGCTGAACAGGAGGGGGAGGAGTGAGGCGTATGGTATCAAGAAACACCGTGTCGGGTACTACAAATTTATCCACCAGCTCATCCCACAGATCGCCGTAACCGTTATCAGCGCCCAATGTCCATAAAGCCACGCCGCCCAGGTTATTGTTCAGCACATAATCATATTTAGGGCCCAGCGTGCTGGCGTCGTCAAACCATATTTCCTCCTGTACTGTACCAGCATCATTCTTAACTTCTATAAATGCCGATTCAGCTGTTTCATCATACAACGTCATGGTATCTGAAGGATATAGCGTGCGAATTTCCTGGTAGCTCATATAATTACTGAATGCATCGGGTGAGCCGTTTTGTCCTTTATGCCATACCGCGCCATAATAAGGCAGCAGCAGTACAAATTTCGCAGGCGGAACATCACGTTGCAGGTAACGGGAAATAGTGGCGTCAATAGACCGCGCGGGATCGCCTTTCAGCGGCGCCAGCGCGCCGGCGGTATTGCCGCCTGCATGAGTAAAATCTACCAGGAAGAAAGTAACCGATGCATTTAACGCCTTCAGGTCATAAGCCATCTGTTTGTCAAAAGCAGGTATCACTATGTTCACCGTATAACCGGGATTATAGTTGTGCAGGTGCCCGTACAGGATATGGATAAAATCTGTGAATGCCTGCCGCTGTTTGCCGCTGACCTGCTCAAAATAAATGGTAACGCCGTTTGCCTGTTTTTGCTGCAGCAAATGCGCCAGCGTATCTGCAAATGCCAGCTGCGCCTCCTGGTGTTGTAACAGGGATGATATGTTTGCAGCGCTCTTGTCGGATATGATCAGTTGAATATTGCAGCCTGCGCCCGCAGCTGCCTGCAGCGCTTTAAGTGCGGTAGTATCAAAGCTGGCTTTTATCTGTCCGGTTCTGCCATCTGCTGTATAACCCAGAAAGCTAAACGTAGTTAGCGCGCTGAAATTATAGTTCAGGTATTTGTCGCCCATCCAGTAAGGATGTATACCGTTTACGCTTACCTTTTGCGTAAGGTTGATGGTGTAGCGCGCGCCCAGGCTGTCGCTCAGCTTCAGCGTATCTACCTGGTCGCCGGGGCGGCCGTAAACAGCGCGTACCGTATTCAATTTTTCCTGTTTGGCTTTTTCTGATGCGGCAAGATCTGTTTTCTGCTGCAGGATGGGCAGCATTTTATTTACCAGCGCATTCAGATCATTATCCGGCGGTGCGGCGGCGGTATCTGTTTGGGCAGGTACGGTATCTTCCGGTGGCGGCGGCACGCGGCAGTTAATGCCCATGGTGTTTATGAGCGCTACCAGCGAGTCAAAGTGCTGGTTCTCTGTTTTTGACAGCTGTTCGTTCAGCAGCTGTATCTCGCGGGCGGTAACCACCAGGGAGTCTGCCAGTATCTGGTTAATGATAGTGATCACACGTTCCTGCTCGCGCGCTCTTGCGTTCTTCGTGAACTTAAATGCGTTCAGTATTTTTTTTATCAGCTTCGCTTTTACAGCAGTGTCCTTTGGCAGCTTAGGCGCGCTTACTTTTTCTGGCAGGTGGATCTTCTGGCTGTAGGCACATGGAACGCAAACGCAAAGCAGCATGAACACAAACAGGCAACCGGTCAATTTTCTGAGGGAGCACATAGGGCTAAGGTGTATATAAAAAATAGAAAATTAAATTTTAAAGAAAAATTTTTATTTAATTGTTTAAGCAGCTATATTGTGCGCAGATTTGTTTCAGTAGGACTGCAGCCTAAACTCAAAAATAACCAATTTACAACTTTAACTAACAAACTTCCTTACCTGATCTGTCATTGACAGAAATTTAAATGAATGATCTATGAAACCTTGATCTGCATTACAGAAGAAATTAATAGCAACTTTAAAAGAAAACTACAGACTAACGAAGAAAAAGTAATCTTATCCGGTATTGTGAACCAGGATGGTTCTATTGCAATACAGGGAGAGAACAAGATTGTTGTGACATTGTTGAATGTAGAGAAAGACACTGTTGGTAAGAGTATCACCGGAGCCGCGCCGGGCGTAACTATCCCGAACACAGTTCCTGCTGTGAATATTAATTTATACGTGTTGTTTTCTGCCTATTTCAGCAGTGCTAACTATCATGAAGCACTCCGGTTCCTTTCCTTTGTTGTCGCTTATTTTCAATCTAAGAACGTTTTCACCAGGGCTAATACTCCCTCTATGGATCCCCGTATCGGGAAGCTGATCTTTGAGATGGAAAGCCCCGGCGCCGATAAATTAAATAACATATGGACCACCCTGGGCGCAAAGTACATGCCGTCTGTGGTGTATAAGGTTCGTATGCTTTCATTTGACGACAGTATCATAAAGGAATACAGGCCTTCCGTAACCGGAACAGAAGGACGGGTAGGACCTGCATCTTAAAACGCAGTCCGGAAACAGATCCAGGTGAAGTATGAAATATTAACCGAAGTAGTTTACCGTCATACTTTTTTCCCCGGCCACGGCTATGAAGGGATTCGCGTACATATACCTGCAGCTGCCGCAAGAAGCCTGTCGCAACAGGGCTTGCTGGTAAAACGGCTGCGCGACGGGTTTGTGCTGCTGTATGCTGCAGTGCATGCAGGACGCCCGCGCAGCAGGGATGCGGTGCTGGAAGAAAACAATACCTTGCTGTTTGACCTGTTATTAACAGATCACCTGTTTTATAACTACACCCAGGTGAATGTGCAGGACATTACCAGCAGTATTTTCTTTTTCAGCAACGAAGCGCCGGTGGCGGCAGGTACGCTGCACCGGCAGGATTATGTTAGCACGCAGGATTTGCAGGCGGTAAATACTTTACAGGAAACATTTTTTGTAAAGCCTTTTGGCAGAATTGCGTTACAGGTGAACGGGCAGCTGCAGCCGTTGTACCAGATACGTTTTCCTGCAAGGGCTGTCCGCTGGTGTTATTTTTTAATGAGCGAAGGGTTGCAGTCCCTTTCAAGGCCGGCAGTGATAGCTGCTAACGGTAACGGCTACTTTGGCGCGTTGCGGCGGGTTACATTGCCCGACGGGCGCGAAGTGCCGGTATTTATTTCAAATGATCCTGTACCGTTAGGCAGCGCCGGTAATGTTTTTCAGCTGGTAGATTATTTCACTGCCAGCGACGACCGGTACAAGGTGATCATACCGGCATTGCCGGCGCCGGAAACGGGCAGCATATCCAATGCTGCTGCCGCCTTGTATGAGGACGGATCTGAATACGCTGAAATTTTTTTATACTAATCTCAAAAAACCACACACATGCCATCAACTCTCATGACCCCCGGGGTGTATATTGAGGAAAAGAACGCGTTTCCCAGTTCCATTACCGCGGTGGCAACTGCTGTTCCTGTGTTTATCGGCTATACGCAAAAAGCCGAGCGGAATGGAAAATCGCTGGTACACAAGCCAACCAGGATCACCTCTTTTGCAGAGTTCCTGGAAAATTTTGGCAGCGGTTTTAAACCAAAATTCACGCTGGCCGAGCCGGACCCTAAGGTGAAGCAGGAAACATTCAACATTAATGGTAAGCCTACCATTGTAAAAATCAATGATAAGAACACGGCATACATGTACAGCAGCATCCGCCTGTTTTACGGCAATGGCGGCAGCGTGTGCTACATTATGTCTGTAGGCACCTATGGCGATAAGCCGGATGGCTTTGAAATTGCTGCAGATGATTTCATCGGCTCCGACAGCAAGCCCAATGTGTTCAACATACTTGAAAAAGAGCCGGAACCTACGCTGGTGGTAATTCCGGATGCCATTGCCCTGGGAGAAGATGCTTACACATCTATATACACACAGGTGCTGAACCACTGCGCTTCCATGCAGAGCCGCTTCGGCATTTTTGACCTTGTAAAGCAGCTGCCTGCTGACACCACTGATAACATTGTAACAGCTTTCCGCGACAAGATAGGCGTGAACTTCCTGAACTATGGCGCCGCTTATTATCCCTGGCTGAAAACCACCGTGGTACAACCCGATGAGCTGAGCTTTGAAAACCTGGATGCTTCCATTGACCTGGAAACATTGCTACCCGAGCCGGCTGCTACCATTATTGTGAAAAAATTCAAGGAGAATGCCACGCCGGACAGCAGCACTAAAAAGAACTATCATCAGTCATTGAAAGCAGCCAGCCCTACCTATGTGCACATACTGGAAGAGCTGCGCAACACGCTGAACGAGCTGCCTCCCAGCGCTGCTATGGCCGGCATTTATACTACGGTTGATACCAGCCGCGGTGTATGGAAAGCCCCGGCCAATGTATCGGTAAGCATGGTGAATGCGCCTGCTGTAAATATTTCAAACGAAGAGCAGCAAAGCCTCAACGTAGATATCATCGGCGGTAAATCCATTAACGTGATACGCCCGTTCCCCGGCGTGGGCACGCTGGTATGGGGCGCCAGAACATTGGATGGCAACAGCCTTGACTGGCGTTACATTAACGTACGCCGTACCCTCATTATGATTGAGCAGTCCGTAAAGCTGGCCACCCGCTCTTATGTATTTGAGCCCAATGATGCCGGCACCTGGATCTCACTCAAAACCATGGTAAGCAACTTCCTGGAAAACCTCTGGAAACAGGGCGCGCTGGCAGGCGCTGCGCCGGGACAGGCATTTGACGTACAGGTAGGCTTGGGCTCCACCATGACGCCGCAGGACATACTGGACGGCCTGATGCTGGTAACGGTGAAAGTAGCGTTAACACGCCCGGCAGAGTTTATCGTGATCACCTTCCAGCAGCAAATGCAGCAAAGCTAGGTTAATTACGAACTGGCAATTACGGATTACGAATGGGGCAATGCTTTTTATAAGGGCAGTTTGTAACCGGTTTGTAGTTGGTAATTGTGATTAGTAGTTAGCAGCTTTATGATTCACTTAATTTATCTCATTCACTAATTCATATTATTCACTGTAATTACGGAGCAACAATTACAAAAGCGCACATCGCATCATTCGTAATTCGTAATTCGTAATTCGTAATTCTTTTTTTATGGCAGATTTAAAAACAGACGGTTCCACCCAGTCGGCCAATATATGGCCCTTGGTAAAGTTCTCATTTAAAGTAGTATGGGACACCACTGAAATCATATTCCAGGAAGTAAGCGGTCTTTCTTCCGAAACACAGGTAATTGAGTACCGCGGCGGCAGCAGCCCAACCTATTCCACGGTGAAAATGCCCGGCATCAAAAAATACAACAACATCACCTTTAAGAAGGGCACCTTCCAGAACGATGCCACGCTGTGGACCATGTACGCAGGCAGCAGCGCAGGTATAAAAATGAACACCATCAAACGCGCCAGCGTTACTATCAGCCTGCTGGATGAAACCGGGCAGATAGCCATGAGCTGGTCGCTGCTTAACGCCTTCCCCGTGAAGATGCAGGTAACGGATATGAAGTCCGACGCCAACGAGCCGGCCATTGAAACCATGGAGGTAGCGCATGAAGGTTTAACACTGGTATTGCCGTCTATTAACGGGTAAAATATATAACAGATGCCGGATCCTTCTCCATCATCGCAGCAGCTTCCTTATTATCCGCCGTGGGGTTTTTATTTCAGTGTAGTGGTTGACGGGTTTACGGGCAATAATGAAGGAAGCTTCCAGGAAGTAAGCGGCCTCTCCGTGAAAATATCCCCCATGGAAATAAAGGAGGGCGGGGAAAACCGGTTTATACGCCGGTTACCCGTTCCTCCCAAATATGAGAACCTGGTGCTGAAACGCGGTATGCTCATTGGTTCCCAGCTCACACAGTGGGTGCGGAACAGCATTACGCAGTTCAGCTTTACGCCGGCCACCGTTACATTGAATTTGCTCGACGGCGACGCCAGCATACTGGCAACGTGGAGCTTTTCCAATGCTTACCCGGTAGGCCTGAAGGTATCTGATTTCAAAGCACAGGATAACAACCTGGTGGTGGAAACACTGGAGCTGGCCTTTGACTATTTTCAGCAAACAAAATAAGCCATGCCACTCGAAATACGTGAGCTGATCATCAGGGTAAACATTGAAGAGCAGGCCCCTAAAGCAATGGGCGACAGCATCGGCAGCCGCGAGCTGCAGGTGCTGAAAGACAAGATCGTGCGGGAGTGTATGGACCGGCTGATCACGAACATGGAAAATCAATCAGTAAGGTAAACAAGAGAAGCAATGCCAGACCCGGGAGCACCCACCGCAGGAACACTTGTTAAGCTTTTGATAGAGGGTTATTCGGATCCAACGGCTACTTCAGGCCTTATTGGCTCTGTAAGCGCCGTTATCAACCCCGAAACCTATAGCCTTAGCTATAACGTTACTTATGAAAAGGCCGATACCATCGGCTCGCCGGCCCCCACGCAGATATTTGCCAGCATGGGCACCGGTGATTTTGAGCTGGAGCTGCTGGCAGACGGCACCGGCGTGGTGCCGTTGCCTACCGGGATTTCTAACGTTGACGCATATATTGCGCAGGTAAGAAGCATAGTATATGATTACCAGGGCGACAGCCATCGTCCCAATTACCTGCGCATTACCTGGGGCAAAACCGTATTTACCGGCGTATGTAAGAATATAACGGTAAAGTATACACTGTTTAACCCGGACGGATCTGCCCTGCGGGCCGTTATTAAGCTCAGCCTGTCAGAGTCGGTGCCGTTCAGCACCAAGGCGCAGGAAGCCGGCGCTAACTCGCCGGACCTTACGCATATGCGCACGGTAAAAGCAGGCGATACGCTGCCGCTGATGACCTACCGCATTTACGGGGAAACCGTTCACTATATGGAAGTAGCGCGCGTGAACGGGTTAAACAGCATACATGATATTAAGCCCGGGGATGAGCTTTATTTTCCCCCATTAAAGAAGTAATTGAATGGCCACTATACCCACAAACGTACAGGACCCTACGTTGCGCGTTACCGTTACCGCCAATGGTAAAGCTATACAGGACCTGTTTCCGTTAATGTCCGTACAGGTGCACCATGAAATTAACCGCATCTCCTACGCAGAGATCATGATCACCGACGGCACTGCTTCTGAAACAGCTTCCGGCGTGATCGGCGATTTTCCTGCCAGCGACAGCGAATACTTTGTGCCTGGCGCCACGGTTACCATTTCTGCCGGCTATGGCATTACACCCGGTACGCAGATATTCACCGGCATTGTTGTGCGGCAATCTATACAGGCCAATGAAAACGGGCGGTTTTCATTAACGGTTACCTGTAAGCACAGCGCCGTAAAAATGACCATCAATAAGAAGGATGCGGTGTTCATGAACCAGACAGACAGCGCTATTATGTCAACGCTGGTCAGCAACAGCGGCCTTTCCGCTTCCGTTACCGCTACATCGGACGTGAATGAGATCATGTTCCAGAAATATGCAACGGACTGGGATTTCCTGCTGGCCCGCGCAGAGTTCAACGGCTACCTGGTATCGTTGAAAGATGACCAGGTAGTGGTAGGGCCGCCGCTGGTGTCCGGTTCGGCCGTGGTAACCGTTGCCTTCGGGCAATCCATCAACAGCTTTCATGCAGAGCTGAGCGCAGAAAAACAGGCGTCCGGCTTATCGGCATCTGCCTGGGACCCGCAAACCCTTGCCATGCTGCAATCCAGCGCATCCGAGCCCACGGTTAACTCCCAGGGCGATCCCGCGCCGCAGCAGCTGGGCAGCGCATTACAGCAAACAGCGTTGGAAATGGTGTCTAACTCCCCCTTAACGCAGGCCGAGCTGCAAACATGGGCCAACAGTAACCTGCTGCGCATGCGCCTGCAGGCCGTGCGGGGCAGGGTGTCGTTCATGGGTAATGCCAGCGTGCTGCCTAACACGCTTATAGAGCTGAGCGGCGTAGGCTCGCGCTTTAACGGCAACGCATATGTGACAGCAGTTACGCACGACATGAAAGAAGGAAAGTGGACCACCCGCGTAAAGTTTGGGCTCGACAGCAAACCCATATATGAAAAGGAAGGCTTTACTTATTCCCCTGCAAACGGCCAGGTGCCCGCTATTCAGGGCCTGCAGCTCGGGGAGGTGGTAGCTATTTCTCAGGATCCCGGCGCAGAATATCGCGTACAGGTAAAGCTGGCATCCACCGCCACCGGGCAAACCGGTACCTGGGCAAGGTTAGGCAACCTGTATGCAACCGCCAATGCAGGCGATATTTTTTTTCCCGAAGTAGGGGATGAGGTAGTAGTGGGTTTTGTGGAAAACGACCCGCGTTTTCCCGTCATACTCGGCAGCCTGTATGGCAAGGGCAAAGTGCCGCCTGTTGTGCCTGCGGATAACATGAACTATACAAAGGCCATCTATACCAAAAGCCAGCTGAAGGTTACTTTTGACGATATGAACAAGGTGATCACCATTGCCACTCCCGGCGGCAATACCATCACCATGAGCGATACCGCCATGGGCATTGAGATCACCGATATGAACCAGAACTCAATTAAAACATCCGCCTCCGGCATAGCGGTCACCAGCGTTGCCAACCTGACATTAAAGGCAACCGGCAGCATTACACTGGATGGCACAGGTGGTGTGAGCGTTACCTCCCCGGCTAATGTAACGGTAAGCGGTATGAACATCAGCAATACGGCCACCACTGCGTTTTCCGCTACAGGCACCAGTAATGCGCAGCTCACGTCCGGGGGCGTAGTACAAATCACGGGCGCAACCGTGATGATCAATTAATTATTCATTCTTAATTATTAATTATTACCTGAATGGGTCAACCTGCCGCACGCCTCACCGATATGCACACCTGCCCGCTGGTTACGCCGGGCCTGCCGCCAATTCCGCATGTAGGCGGTCCCGTTATAGGCCCCGGAATGCCCAATGTGCTCATTGGCATGCTGCCGGCTGCTGTAATGGGCGATATGCTTACCTGTGTGGGACCGCCGGATGCTATTGTGATGGGCTCCGCCACGGTACTGATAGGCGGGCGCCCCGCTGCCCGCATGGGCGATAGCACTGCGCATGGCGGCGTAATTGTAAGCGGTTTTCCTACAGTATTAATAGGAGGGTAACATGGCAAAGGAAATGCAATCTTTTTTAGGCACAGGCTGGAGCTTTCCGCCTTCTTTCGATAAGCTGGATGCCGGCGTGCAAATGGTATCGGATGTAATGGATATTGAAGAAAGCATCCGCATCATCCTCAGCACTATACCGGGGGAGCGCCTGATGCAGCCTGACTTTGGCTGTAATATCAAGAAGCTGGTATTTGAAATAGCCGACTCCCGCATGATCAGTGAGCTGAACCACATCATTTACCACGCGTTGCTCAAATATGAGCCGCGCATCAAGTTCCTGGATGCGGTGGTGGCCGACAGAAGCCAGGAGAGCGGCGCCCTGTACATGCAGATCACTTACAGCATTATAGCCACTAATACAAGACACAATATGGTATATCCCTTCTACTACCTGGAAGGTACCAATATCAGCGACGGATGAGCAATTTTTTTGAACATATACAGGACGGTATCAGCCAGTTGGAAAGGCAGTTGGAGGCCCTGGTACCGGCGTATGTAAAAGTGGATGACCGGTCGCCGCATGAGCTGCTCCAGCAGCTTGCCAATCTTTCTACCCAGTTTAACTACTATAATTTTCAAAACCAGGTAGACGGTACCTGGGAAGAGTTTTTTCATAGCGACCTGCTGGTAATGCTCATTATTGCCGGCACGCTGGATTTTACGCCCTATGAAGCCGCTTTCATGCGCATCCGCGAAGCGTTGAATAATACAGAGAATGATGACGTGCTGTTTGAACATACCCGCGAGCTGTTCCTGCTGCTGTATAACATCGGTATTACGTTAATGGACACGCTGCAAAAGCTGCGGCAGGCCGATAAAACATACACTGTATGGCGTTATATAGAGCAGGTAATGGAAGCGCTGGAACAGGACATGACGCGCCTGCACCGTTTCGAGTACCAGGTTATTCACCTGTTTCCCCGGCAGGTGGCCCTGTATGAAAACCGGGTTCGCCCGCTGGAAATGACGCATACCCTGCGCCGCCTGTATACCTATGCATTTGAAAACCCCGGCGAAGGCACAGAAGTGTTTGAAGGCTACTATTCCCTGCATGAGCTGTATGATGGCCTGCGCACAAAGTTCTACCAGGTGTCGGGCTCCGCCGCTTATTATTTACGAACGCAGCCCGATGTGATGCAGCATGCCCCGCACATAGGGCTGCTGCTTGCTTTTACAGAGCTGTACAAACACCTGCAGTACCAGCTGAACAAGCTGCCGGGGCGGCACCTTGATTTTTATTTCCGCCAGGTGCTGGGCATACAAACATTACCTGCGGTACCCGACCGCGTACATATTTTCGTAGAGCCGGTACCGGTAGCCCGCACGTTTACGGTAGACAAAGGCCAGGTGTTGCTGGCGGCTACGCCGGCACGCAAAGAGCCGCTGCCTTATGTGCTGCAGGACGCCATAAAAGTGCACAACATTAAGATCATGGCGCTGTACAGCCTGTACGTGAGCAACTACCTGCAAATATCGGCCCCCACGCTGCAGCAGCAGGACATACGCGAAGCGCAGCCCTACCTGTCTATACACCCGGTAATACCCGCGGCCGATTATGAGAAGGAAAGCACGGTAATAAAACCCTGGCTGCTGCTAGGCGAAGACCAGCACGACCTGCCGGCCTCTCACCGCAGCATGGAAGATACCGACATTGGTTTTATCATTGGCTCCCCGGTAATGTTCCTGCACGAAGGCACCCGGCAGGTATGCGTGAAGCTTTATTTTGATCCTGCCACCTTTAGCGGACTCATTGCGTACATAAAGAACTTTGCGCAGGTGTCTGCCCGTAGCGAAGCAGTGGTAACCACGCAGCTGCTTAGCGGCGCATTTCAGCTGTATTACACTTCACCCGACGGATGGGAAGCCGTGCAGCGCTTCAGCGTAAAAAGCAATATGACTGCCGCTACAGACAACAGCCTGGAGCTTTTTTTTGTGCTGGACCCCACAGACAAGGCCTGGACCATATACAATGAAAAGGCGCATGGCAGCGGGCTGCAGTCAAAGGCGCCGTTGCTGAAGGTGCTGCTGAACAATGCCAGCTTCCACCATCCCTACAGTTTCCTGCGGTCGCTGCTGTTGGAACGTGTGTGCGTGCAGGTGAAGGTTACCGGTCATAAATCTTTCCGGCTTCAGAACAATATAGGGCCGCTTAGCCCTGAGCATTCTTTCCTTTTATTCGGACCGCAGCCTTATGTAGGCTCTTACCTGGACATACGGAACAGCAATGTGTTTAACCGGTTCACCCGCAGTTTTGGCATTAACCTGGAGTGGCTGAACCTGCCGCGCCACGAAACCGGTTTTGATGCCTATTACCTGGGTTATGACGCCGATTTGCATAACGAAGCATTTAAGATAGGCGTGAGCAGCCTTAATAACGGCCTGTACCTGCCGGAACGCAGCAGCCAGCAGGTGCTCAACTTATTTCAGACCACCCGCGACCGGGAAGGCACGCTTTATTTATCAGACGCTACTGCGTTACGGGGCATAGACTTTACCAAGCTGCTGTTTTCCAATGATATGCTGCTGAATGATGAAATGCAGCCGGATGTACCGCTTTACCGCGACGGCGCCATTCGCCTGGAATTACTGGCGCCCTCCGAAGCCTTTGGCCACCGCCTGTTTTCGCAGGTGTTCCCCGAAACAATTATGAGCAACGCGCAAAAGAGCCTGCTGCCCAAAAAGAAAAAGCCGGTGCCCAACCTCCCGTATGTGCCTATTATAAAATCGCTGGCGGTGAACTATACGCTGGAACATATGGAAGCGCTGAAATCTGTGCAGAGCGAGCAGCAGGGCGATGGCCTGGAAGTGTACCACGTAATGCCGTACGGTTACCGCAAAACTTACCCGGTAGTGAATAACAATACCTTTACGCTGGTGCCGGTGGCGGAAGATATGGGTAACCTGTTCATTGGTCTTGACCGGCTGTACCCGGGAGAGGAGCTGTCGCTGCTTTTTCAGCTGGAAGAAAAACATTATGGCGATACAGCGGTAGATATTGCGCCGCTAAAATGGAGCCATCTGAATAATAACCGCTGGCTGCCGTTTGAAAGAACGCAGCTGCTGTCTGACGATACCGGCAACCTGGTGAAAAGCGGCATTATCAGAATACGTATACCCGACAATATCAGCAACGGCAATACCATGATGGATCCGTCGCTTTACTGGCTCAGAATATCTGCAGACAAGGTTACAGGCGCCAATCCCAGGGTAATAGGCATTTTTCCCAATGCAGCAGTAGCAGAGCGGCTGTTTGCAGGCGAAGGGCAAAGCCTGAATGAAACCTTATCCATTGATCCTTTCGCCATCAAAAAATTTAAGACGGATATTAAAACCGTGCAGCAGGTATGGCAGCCCTTTGCATCTTTCGGCGGCCGCCGGCTGGAAACAGCGCCGCAGTATTACACCCGTGTAAGCGAGCGCCTGCGGCATAAGCAGCGGCCGGTGCTGGGGCTTGATATTGCGCAGGTGCTGCTGCAGCAATTTCCCGAGCTGCTGATCGTTAAAAGTTTACCTGTTGAAACAGGGCTGGGGCAGCAGCAGCCGGAGCAGCCGGATATAAGCATTGTGGTTGTGCCGGCCCCGCCCCGCAGCAGCAGCGGGCAGTTTAACACGCTGGAGCCCCGGGTAGACCTGGCAACGCTGTACCGCATACAGGCTTATGTGCAGGGAAAGCTGCCGCCCTTTGTAAAAGCAGAGATCAGGAACCCGGTATATGAGCGCATAAAAGTGGTGTGTAAAGTGCGCTTTACACCGGATGACAGCAGCCATAACGATAACCTGTACCTGCAAAAGCTGCAGGAAGACATTAAGCATTATCTCTGCCCCTGGCTGCTTGATACGGTGAACAACTTTAAGATAGGAAGTGTGTTGTACCGCTCTGAAATGCTGAACTTCATTAACCGCCTGCCTTATGTGAACTACGTAACAGCTTTTTCACTGGTGCATTTTTATTTTGAAAAAGACGCGCGCACCGGGCAGGTGACAGCGCGTATCACCGATACCGCCGAAGTAGAAGTGCCTTTTATCCGCGCCTCTGTACCGGAAGGCGTGCTGATACCTTCTGACGATCATCTTATTACAATAATAGAATCGCCCCTGTATGAAGACCCACAGCCGCTGGGCATTGACAGCCTGCAGGTAAGCCGCGAGCTGCTGGTGGGCGATCAGTCGTCTGAAGGCGCACCGGACCGGCAGCCGGGCGCTGTCTTTGAAGAAGAAATGTTAACGATCAGTATTCACCCAAAATAAATTGATCCACAATGGACGCTAAACAACATAAAAAAGTGTATGGGCGTGAGGAGCTCAAACAATACTTCAGGAACGGGAGAATGCCTACAGAAAACCATTTTGGCTACCTGATAGACTCTACGATCAACAAGCAGGAAGACGGTTTTTCTAAAGATGAGGAGAACGGCCTGCTGATTTCCGCGCTGGGCAGCTCCAAACGGCTGGTATCTTTTTACCGTGCTACAGACGACCTGGAACCCTTCTTTTTTATGGAAAAAGACGAGCAGGAGCATCCGGGTTTGCGCCTGCAGCCCAATGCAGGAAGCGATGGTAAAACAGAACAGGACGATAAAAGTTTTTTCTTTCACATGGATGGAAAGATGGGCATTGGCAAAAAGTGCGACCCTGTTTTTAAAATGGATGTTAACGGGTTTACCGGTATGGAAGGGCGCATAGGCACTTATAAAGCAGGCAGAATACCGGCAGATGGTAAATGGCATCCTGTTTTACAGGAACTGGACAACTGCCAGGTATTTGAGGTGGTGGCGCGTACCGGCCTTAAACATGCGGGCCGCCATGCCATGATGCATGCTTATGCCATGAGCACCTTTGGCAGCTCCCGTAACAAAATACGCCAGGACTGCGCCTACTATGGCTTTTGCTGGAACAAGATACGCCTGCGCTGGAAAGGCCGTACACATAATTATGCCCTGCAGATGCGCACCGGCAGCAACTATGGCCCGGGAGTGGAGATCTTTTACCGTATTACGCGCCTTTGGGCAGATGAGCTGTTCATGCCGGACGAATATTATTATTAAGCGATCACCCTTATATAAGCAATTATGACGTCGATAGTTATTTCCCGCGATAAGCCCCGGGAACCGGCATTTGATTATGATCAGCTGCGCCACGAAGCTATTGCCCATGTGCAGGCACTGTCCGGTAAGATATGGACAGATTACAACCTGCACGACCCGGGTGTTACCATCCTGGAGCAGCTGTGCTATGCCATTACCGACCTGGCCTACCGTACGGATTTTCCTATAGACGAAATACTGGCCGACAAACATGGAAATATTGATGCGCAACAGCATGCATTTTATGCAAAGGCGGCTATTCTCAGCACCGCCCCGGTAACAGTAAAAGATTACCGCAAGCTGTTGCTGGATGAGGTGGATGAATTGGAAAATGTTTGGATAGAGCCGGCTGCCCCGCCAACGCCGGGCGGCGCTACCAAAGGAATGTACAGGGTGTTGATGCAGGTGCAGGACGAGCTGATGAGCACCGATACAACGCCCGCTACCCTGCAGCAGGTAACGGAAGCGGTACAACGTTGTATGATGGCCTACCGTAATATAGGTGAAGACGTTGCAGATTTTACCGTGCTGCAACCGCAGGAAATATCCCTCAAGGCCGAGATTATGGTTGATAGCCGCTACGACCTGCAGGAGCTGATGGCGCATATCCTGAATGCGCTGGAAACCGTGCTGCATCCACCGGTACGCTTTTTTACAGAAGCGGAGCTGCTGGAAAAAGGATATACCGTTGAAGCTATTTACAGCGGTCCGCTGTTGAAAAATGGCTTCATCATTGACAGCGACCTGCAGCCCCGTTCCGGCATAGTAGACCCGGCTGCGCTGGTAAAGGCCGTATCTGCCGTAGCGGGGGTTACCAAGGTAAAAAGCCTGTATATAGCGGGCGATGATGGGAATTACACCGCCCGCCCCCTGACGCTGAAGGAAAATTATTATCCTTTGCTGCAGGCTTCCAGCGATAACAATGAAATAAAGATATTCAGCGATAAATACGAGTATCGCTTAAAAGAAGTTGCCTTCTGGAACACCTACCAGAAAATGAAGATCATTGCCCGGCGCAGGTTTGTGGGGCAAAAAACAGGAGAAACCGATCCGCCTTTAAAAGCCGCCTACCGCAACCTGGGCTGGTATTATTCGTTGCAGCACCACTTTCCGGATATATACGGCATAGGCTCGCATGGCCTGGGTAAGCACGCGTCTGCAAAGCGCAAGGCGCAGGCCAGGCAGCTAAAGGCTTACCTGTTGTTCTTTGAGCAGCTGCTGGCCAACTACCTGGCGCAGCTGGGTAGCATGGGCAGTTTTTTTTCACCACTGGCCGGGAATGTTGAGCCTTACACATACGCGGCGCAGCCGCTGTATAATGTGCCGCACGCGGGCAGCCTGCTGCACGCCTTTACAGAACAGGGCGGCGCATTAACGTGGGAGCAGTTTATGGAAGATACCGGTAACGGGTATATGAAATCGTTGCAGCAGGAAAAAGACAGTACTTACCAGGAGCGTAAGGAACGTGTGCTGGATCATCTGCTGGCCCGCTTTAACCTGTCGCTCATGAAATACCCCGTTACACTATATGAGCAGCTTTACGGCAGCGGGGAAAAAGTGCGCATAAGCAGGGAGCTGGAATGGAAAGCCGCCATTCTCCGCGATGCAGTGCAGCTCACGGCTAACCGCCTGCGTGCTTTTAACTATACAGCAGATCTTTTTGACCCCGGTGAATACGCAGGCTATGAAAAATGGATGCGGCAGCTGCTGTACATACAGGGCGTACAACGTAAACGCCTGACAGCGGTGTTTGACGAAGACCACCTGAAAGTGCAGGTTAACAAACAGCACGATCACCTGCACCTGTGGTTAACCAAAGAATACAGGTTAAAGGATGAGGTGATCAAGGTATCGGTGCAGGACCTGCCGGAAGCCGCCGATCCGGCGCAGCAGCCGGTGGTGTATGATTATGGCAGTCAGCCGGTATCGTTCCTGAAGCAGGGACTAAGCACAGACAATTACCGTATTGTATATGATGAGGAGCGCCGGGAGCACCTGGTTGTTTACCGGCACCGGCAGCATGAAGTGTGGCGGGTGGTGATCCGCGCGGCCACGCGCGCTGCAGCGCTGCATGCCCTGCAGGATATGATCGCGCACCTGCGCCGGATCAGCATAGGGTCAGAAGGGTTTTACCTGGTAGAGCACCTGCTCCTGAAACCCCGGCATACAGAGCGCAGCTTTGGCTACCGCCTGTATGACCGCAACGGCAACCTGTTAAAGGAGCATCCTTACTGGTACACTTTTGACGAAAGAACCGCCGCGATTCAGCAGCTGCAGGAAGAAGCCGCGCAGCAGCAGGGGTACTTTGTATATTATGTGAAACACGGCTATGGCCGTTTGCTGCGGGAAGACTTTTTCCGTTTTGGCCTTACCGTTATATTCCCTTCGTGGCCGGCGCGCTTTCAGCTGCCGGAGTTCAGGTCGTTTGCAGAAGAGCTGTTCCGGCAATACACGCCCGTGCAGTTTATCATACAGCATAAATGGTTAGGCGTAGGCGACATGCGGAACTTTGAAACCGCTTACCTGGAATGGCTGCAGGCATTGCGCGAAAAGCGCGACCTGCAGCCCGTTACCGCAGCGCTGATAGAAACCCTGGCGCCGGCACATTTTTTTGACAGATGAGTGAAGTGCACCATATTATCCGGCAGTACACCTTTGAGGTGCAAAGCAGCAGCAGGCCCAGGGCGCTGGCGCTGCAGGAGCGCATCAGCCACCTGTTCCGCCAGCAGATCAGCAGCAGCATGGATGCGCTGCTGCAACGCATAGTGCCGGAACAAATGGTGGCTGTGCTGGACACCCTGCAGCTGGATATAGGCACTATCCTGTATAAGGATATAGATGCCGAGTTGCCCGAACGGATAAACGCGGCCCTGGAAAAAGCGCTGTCGGATATTTTGCGTTATGGCGTATCAGGCGAGCAATATACCCTTACGGGCCAGGTGCAGCTTAAAACAGGTGCGCAGCGCCTGCAGGAGCTGCTGCGCCATTACCTGTTAAGCGGCACCATGCCCTGGTGGACCACCGCAGCGGAGCGCGAGCAGCCGGCACAGGCCCTGCTGCAGCTGGTGGCCGCCGCGCCGCAAAGCCTGGCGGTCCTTATAAGGGACATCGGCCGGGCGGCGTATGTACGTCAACGTTTGGCCTACCAGTTCCCGGTGAACGCCGTTCAAAAAGTGGTAGAGGTGCTGGAGCCCGCGGAGGCGGTTTTTATTTTTGCCTATAGCCGGGAGGTGGTGCTGCTGCAGCAAAAGCAGCTCATACTGCAAACAGAAAGCACTACGCTGGAAAGGGCCGTATGGTGGTTTGTGCTCAATTACCTGCTTACAGAAAGCCGCGCCACCTTTAACCGCCGGCAGTTTGTGCACAGCCACCTTACGCAAATGGCGCAGCATTTTAATGTTGCCTATACCCAGCTGCTGCAGCTGTTTTACAATGCGCTGGAATTTTACCGTCAGGACATAGCCGCCGGCTCCCTGGGTGGCTTTATAAAAAGCCTGTACCAGGAGCATACCGGCATACAATTGCCGGAAGGGGCCGCACATGCAACATTGCCCAACGCAGATCCGGCGGCAACGGCCATGGCTGCTGCTCCCGGCGGGCAGGTAGCACTGCTGCGCTACTACCTGCTGTATGGCTCTTTTCCCTGGTGGGCGCCGTATGCATCGCTGCCTGCGCTGTACATGCAGGTAACCGCCCTGGCCAAAGCAGGGGAGGCGCTTTTGCAGGAAATGCTAAGTGCTGTGCTGCCGCAGGAAGCCGCATTTAAAAGATGGACGCATCTTGTTCAAGCCGGGCAGCAGCACGCTGCATTTGCAAATGAAAATATATTGCAGCAGTTAACCGCCGGCATTCCCTTACAGGCAGCCGGCAGTGTAACCCCGCAGCATGTGGTTACCGGCAACGCTGTGCCCCCCGAGCAGCAGCAGCTGCGCGATGTGCTGTTATACCGCCTTTTATATGGCAGCATTCCCTGGTGGGGTAGCACCTATGCCCATTTTTCCATTAACAGCCTTTGGCAGCAGCTGTTGCAGCAATCACCTGCGCAGGCGGCAGCTGTGCTCAAATACGCGGGTACCGTGCCATATGCCCTGGAAAGAAGCCTGCAGGAAACCAGCCCGGAAGTATTGTTGCGCATAATGCAGGCAGCCGGCTTACCCGGGGCTGCATTATCGTTATATGAAAGTGTGCATGCATTATTGCAAACCATAGGCGTGCAAATAACGCCGCCCGCTACCGGTATGCAGCTGCAGCAGCCTTTGCTTAAAAGCTTATGGCTGGCCTGGGCCGGCGCCGGCTACGGGGAGGTAACGCTGCCTGCATTCATAGCACGGGTGTTGCAGGCGCAAAGTGTGCCGGATGCTATGAGCCTGTTGCCCGGCAGCCTGGTGTTTATAATGAAAAGTATGTTGCAGGCTGCGCCAGGTGCGCCGCACCATGCGTTACTGCTTGCCCATATACAGGAATTAACAGAAGCGCTGCAAACCGCGTGGAGCGCCGCTTACCACGCTGCCGCTGCTGCCTGGAATGCCGGTGGCATACAAGGCATGCATCCTTTGCTGGACAATATCCGCAAGGGCATTGCACCCATGGATGCCGCTATAAAAACACAAACAGCACAGCTGGTGCAGGAATGGTGGGCATATTTCCTGCACACCGGCAACCTGCCTGTTACCGCGGGCACTTTTACCCCGGTGCTGGCCGGAGAGCTGGTAGCTAAAATGCTGGAATGGTTGTATGCGAACTACCGGGAGCAGCTGGCTGGTATAGCAGCAGCCGTAAAGCCGGTACCGGCAATGCTTAACCAGCTGTTTCGCATATGGCAGGTAATGGAAGCAACGCCTACGCCTGTACGGGAATTAATAGCTGCCTGGATGCAGGAAGCCATTGCGCCGCTGGCCGCAGACACTATGGTAATACAGGATGGATTATGGCAGGTATTGCCCGGGCCGGGCGCTGCTACTGCTGCCGGTACTGCGCCGGCAGCCGGTTTGCCGGCTGCGGTATCGCGCCTGTTACACCGTTTCCGCCAGTACGCTGCCATTGGCAGTGTTACAGAACAGCAGCACTGGTTGCAGCAGGCCGTGGACGTGCTTACCTTTTTTCTTGCACACAGGCGGCTGCCGGACCACCTTCCCGCTATAGCCGTACCTGCAGCCAACGAGCTGCTGAAACAGGCGGTTATTTTGTTGTTCCGCGAAAGGCCGGAACAGTTAACACAATTGTTCAGCGCCGGCAGCAGCCAGCTTGCGGCCCGGGTTGCCCTGTACCACCTGTTCACTCCACCGGCAGGTATATACGAAGCACAGGTACGGGAAAGCCTGGAAACCTATGCCATGCAGGACAGCCTGCTGCTGTTACAGGAAACAGCGGCGCACAGCCACACGCGGCCGATTGCCGGTTTCAAGGAAGCAGTGCTTTTTTACGCGCAGCACCACCAGCAGGAGCGAATGGCCTTTTACCGGAATATATTTGCGCATAAGATATTGGCCGAACAGGCCGCACAGCAATTGGATGATGCTACCTTCCTGCACATGATGCAGGACATACATATTGGCTGGGGCCACCCGCCGCATGCTGCTTTACGGGAGCTGCAGCAGCTGTTTGATGTCATTATCACCGACAGCTTTGAGAGGGAAAAGATACGCCTGCTTTTCCGGCAATTTCACATACAGTTGCTGGCAGGCGTATTCAGTGTGCATCACGCAGCCGACTATGCACAACGTTTCCTGTTGTTCATTACCGGTAGCGGTTTGCCGGGCGTAGATAATTTTATTGGCAGGCTGGCCGATGCCGGCGGCACCGTTAATGCAGCCGCCTATGCGCACCTGCGTAATATACTGCCGGCCCTGCAGCAGCAGGCAACGCAGTATGTGCAAACACACGCGCACATGCAGCAGGTACGGCAGCAGCTATACGAAAATGAAAAATCGGTTTTGTTCGCAGGTCAAAAGCAGGACCCGCCGGCGCCTGCCATGGTAGCCGCCAATACGCCTGCCGTAACGGAGGAACTGCCGGCGCCCCGCAACATGGAAAAAATAAAGCCGCCGGAGATGGACACTATTTATGTAAGCAATGCCGGCCTGGTATTGCTGCATCCTTTTTTATCCTTTGCTTTCCAGCATTTAGGGTGGCTGCAGGATGGGCGCTTTACCGGGGAGGAAGCCCAGCACCGCGCCATTCATTTTTTACAGTTTACCGTAAACGGGCTGGAAGAGCATCCTGAACACGCCCTGGCATTGAATAAGGTATTATGTAATTTTCCGCTGGAAGCGCCGGTGCCGCTGGAAATAAAGCTCACAGCAACAGAAAAGCAGCTGTCGGAACAGATGATAAAGGTGGTGATACAGCAGTGGGAGAAAATGAAGAACTCCTCTGTAGAAGGCTTCCAGGACGCTTTCCTGCAGCGGGAAGGTGGCCTGCGGCAAACCGAAGAAGCCTGGTTCCTGCGCGTGGAGCAGCGCGGATATGACGTAATTATGCAAACGCTTCCCTGGGGTATTGGCATGATCAAAACCCCGTGGATGGATAAAGTTTTATATACAGAATGGGTATACACATGATCCGTGAAAACGCAGCTGTGCTGCACCGGGAAATGGCCTGGTTCCAGCAGGTGGTGGACATGCGCATGAAAAAATATTTTGGAGAAGACGGTGCCGCTGACCTGCCGGATGAGCCGTCGCCACCGCCGCTGCATGATAACAGCGCCGTATATACGCAGCTGGTGCAGCATTACAACATGAACGCCACGGAGCGCCTGGTGCTGCTGCTGGCGCTGATGCCGCATATTTGCCCGCAGCTGCTGGATGTTTTCTTTACCAAAAATGCTACGTACGACCGTGGCTTTACGGAGTTTGGCGGCATTAAAGGTCAGCACCATGGCGGGTTTTTGCCCACCGGTGAAACCGCCGCTTTCCTGGTAGCCGGGAACAACCTGGAACAGCGTTTCCGGCTCATAGAGCTGTTTGGCCCCGATCATTTTTTTGCCAGGCACTCCATACTAAAGCTGGTACCCGCCAATGCAGATGAGCCATTGCTGGCCGGCGCCCTTAGCTTATATCCCGAATACCTGAGCTACTTTACCCTGGGCACCGCGCACAAGCCGGATTACAGTATCACCTTCCCGGCTAAACGAATAGAAACCGGCCTGGAATGGACCGACCTGGTGCTGGAAGATCATACCATGGAAGAGGTAGAGGAGATCCGCGCCTGGATTGAGCATGGTGATACCCTGATGAATGACTGGGGGATGCACCGCAAAATAAAACCCGGTTACCGCAGCCTGTTCTATGGGCCGCCAGGCACCGGTAAATCCCTGACCGCCTGCCTGCTGGGCAAAACATTCAACATGGATGTGTACCGGATAGACCTGTCCATGATCGTGTCTAAATACATTGGCGAAACGGAGAAAAACCTGGCGCAGGTATTTGACCGCGCGGCCAACCAGCACTGGATATTGTTCTTTGATGAAGCAGATGCGCTGTTTGGCAAACGTACGCAAACCTCCTCTTCCAACGACCGCTATGCCAACCAGGAAGTAGCTTACCTGCTGCAGCGCATTGAAGACTTCCCCGGCATGATAGTGCTGGCCACGAACCTCAAAGCCAATATTGACGAAGCCTTTGGCCGCCGTTTTCAATCCATGATCTATTTTTCCATGCCCGGGCCTGAGCAGCGTTTGCGCCTGTGGCAGCAGGCTTTCCCTGCCAATGTGCAGCTGGAGCCCAGGCTGAACCTGGAGGAAATAGCCCGCAGGCACGAAATGGCCGGCGGCGCTATTATCAACATCAGCCGTTACAGCTGCCTGATGGCGCTGAAGCGCGGCAGCACCACCATCCTGCAGCAGGATGTGCTGGCCGGTATTCGCAAGGAGTTTGGAAAAGAAGGGAAGACCGTGTAGATTTGGCGATAATATGCCTATGAGTAGCCAACTGTATGACCACGTTGAAATTAAAGGCGAACAATAAATTTACAGAACGGGTTGTATGTTTCGGTGTAACAGAAGTGAGAGGCAGGACACCAGTGGTTATTTGCTTGCAGTAACGAAGAATGAACTAGGGAATAAGTAATAAAATATAGATAACAATAACGCCTTTTAATCAATTTAGCACCCAACATGAAACAGCTGCTCATTCTATTAACAGCCACAGTATTATGCTCATGCAACTGGGCGAAGCAAAAGGCTAAATCTACCGTAAACAAAACAGGAGAGGTGGTTGCAAAAGCAGGCGCTGAATTTGCAGACGGCGTTGCAAAAGGGGTGGAAAAAACATTCCGGAACGAAGTAGTTTTTTCCGGCGGGCTGAAAGAGGCCGGGCTGAGCGCCGGAAAAATGACAATCACCAGTGCCGACAGCGCCACAGACAATGTATTAACAGCTTACCTGATTTTTGATAAAGACATAGATCGTCAAATCACTGTAAAAGTATTTAACGAAGAAGGAAAGGAGTATGGCCGCGTAAGGCAAACAGTGCAGGCGCAAAAAGGTGATGCAAAATATATTGACTTTGTTTTTGATAAAAGAACGAATATAGACGGTAAGGGAAAGGTAGTGTTTGAATGAGCGTCCCCAAATGACCACCGCCTGTACAAAAGCGGACACTTTTACGCCAACCACCTGTTGATAACCAGTTATTTAGCTCCCCGGCATTTTTATTGGAGCAGCTGCAGGTTCATCCACCTTTTAAACCAGCTGTATGTTCAGGAACTACTTTAAAATTGCCTGGAGAAATCTCCTTAAAAATAAAACAGCCGCTGTTATCAACATCGGCGGCCTCTCTGCAGGATTAACCGTTGCCATGCTCATTGGCTTATGGATGTACAGCGAACTTTCCTACAACCACTATCACCCCAACCATAAAAATATAGCGCTGGTAATGGAAAGCCGCCGCACCAGCAGCGGCGTAGGCGTTTCCTGGAATACGCCTTATCCTACCGGTCCTGAACTGCGCAACCTGTACGGCAGCGATTTCAAACATGTGATCATGTCATCGTTAACATCGCATGAGGTGTTAACCAGCGGCCGCACGCCGCTCAACAAAAGCGGTTATTATATGGAGCCGGGCGCCATTGACATGCTGGGCATCCGGGTGATCAAAGGCAGCCCTGCCGCATTAAATGACCCGTCTTCCATTATGCTGTCGGCCTCCGTAGCAGCAGCCTTTTTCGGGGACCGTGATCCTATAGGGCAGCTGATGAAGATCAACAATGAAGTAGCAGTAAAGGTAGCGGCAGTATATAAAGATATTCCTGCCAACTCCGATTTCAGCGATATGCAGTTCCTGGCATCCTGGAAGCTGTATGTGGCTAACAGGGAGTGGATCCAGAAAGATAACTGGGACCAGGACGGGTTTCAGACGTATGTACAGGTAGCAGACCATGCAGGCATGGAACAGGTATCTGCGAAAATAAAGGACCTGAAGCTCCGCCGCGTTACCGGGGAAGAGGCCCGGCAGCATCCGCAGATGTTTCTTTTTCCCATGGATCGGTGGCGGTTATATTCTGAATTTGATAACAATGGTATAAGCACAGGCGGCAGCATCCGTTATGTATGGATGTTTGGTATCATTGGCGTATTTGTATTGCTGCTGGCCTGCATTAATTTCATGAACCTGTCTACTGCCCGCTCGGAAAAACGTGCGCGGGAGGTGGGCATCCGCAAAGCCATTGGCTCTATGCGCAAGCAGCTGGTAGGCCAGTTTATGAGCGAGTCGCTGCTGGTAGTGGCTTTTGCGTTCGTAGGGTCCCTGCTGGTAACACAGCTGATGCTACCGTTCTTTAACCAGGTAGCCGGCAAAAAGATCAGCATTCCATGGGAACAGCCGCTGTTTTGGGCCGCCGGTATTGGCTTTAGCATATTAACAGCCTGTATCGCGGGCAGCTACCCGGCTTTTTACCTGTCTGCCTTTCAACCGGTAAAAGCGTTAAAAGGCACTTTCCGTGCAGGGCGTTTGGCGGTAGTACCGCGTAAAGTACTGGTAATAGTGCAGTTTACCGTATCGGCTACGCTTATCATTGGCGTGATGGTTGTGTTCCGGCAAATACAGCTGGGCAAAAACCGGTCAGTGGGCTACAGCCCCAACGGCCTGGTAATGGTATCAACGCCTACGCCTGAAATACATGAACATTTTGCAGCCGTGTATGACCAGCTCAAACAATCCGGTGCGGTAACGGAAGCGGCAGAGTCGCTGAACCGCATAACCGGCGTAAGCTTTGGCGCCAATGGGCTGGACTGGGACAATACAGGGCCCCACTCCGACGAATGGTTTGCAAAAGCATATGTGACCGCGGGGTTTGGCAAAACAGTAGGCTGGAAGTTGGCGGCAGGCCGGGATTTTTCTCCGCAGCTGGCGTCTGACTCCAACGCCATTGTGCTCAATGAAGCAGCCGTTAAATACATGGGTTTAAAAGATCCGGTAGGCAAAGTGATTAAAATAACACTGTTTGACAAAACAACCCCATACACGGTAATAGGCGTTATTAAAGACATGTTGATGGAGTCGCCTTACCGCGCCATAAGAAAAACAGTGTACATGCTGGATAACCACAAGGGCAACTACCTCAACATCCGCCTGAACCCTCACATGAATACCAGTGCGGCATTACAGCGGATAGAGGAAGTATTTAAATCCTACATGCCTGATGTGCCTTTTGAATACAGTTTTGTAGATGATGAATTTGCAAAAAAGTTTGAGAGCGAGCAGCAGGTAGGCAGCCTGGCCACCCTGTTTGCGGTACTGGCCGTTTTTATCAGCTGCCTGGGGCTGTTTGGGCTGGTGGCTTTTGTAGCAGAGCAGCGTACCAAGGAAATAGGCGTGCGCAAGGTATTGGGCGCTTCCGTGTTCAGCATCTGGCGTTTGATCAGCCGCGAGTTTGCCTGGCTGGTATTGATTGCCTTGCTGCTGGCCGTGCCGTTATCCTGGTATTTTATGCATAGCTGGCTGCAGCATTATGAGTACCGTACCACTATTCCCTGGTGGGTATTTGTAGCCGCCGGCGCAGGCACATTATTTATTACGTTATTAACGGTAAGCCACCAGAGTATTAAAGCGGCGCTTATGAACCCGGTGAAGAGCCTGCGGTCCGAATAGCAGGCTGCGTTATGCGTTCATGGCTTTGGCGCCCATTACATCGGCTTCGTGCTCCAGCCCCGGATCATCGTTTACCGGTACGCTTTCTTTCAGTTGTGTGGTGGCCTGCACGCGGCCCTGCCGTTGCTGTACCACATGCCAGGCTTCGTGCGGCAGGTGTTTTTCCTGTCCCGGCCCTATGTGGATGTTGCTGCCCTGCGCATAGGCCAGCGCATTTAGCTGGGCCGGCTGGCTGGAGTTGTAATGTACTTTCACATCAGACATATCCATACCCGACAGGTTTTCTATACCGGATTTAAGATTATCCGGCATCCCGGTATTATTGGCTTTCCGTTGTACGGTAAATTTTCCCTGCAGGGGTTTTTCTTCTTCCTTTAAAGGCGCTTTCTGTATCACAAACTTTCCTTGTGCAGGTAGCTTTTCTTCTTCCTCCGGTTGCAGCTGGGTTACAAATTTACCTTGTACCAGCTCGTCCATATTGGCGGCATTTTTTTGTAAAGGTGCACCGGGAACGGCAGGTAAGGCGGTTGGTTCGCTGGCCGCTGCGCGGGAGGAGTAGGAATGGTCTGATGAGGAATATGTAAACATAGTATGAGGGTTTACCGGTTACAGCACATGCTGCTATCATAAATGTAATAAAAATATTTGTTAATGGCATTGTCTTTGCTTGTCATACAAAAATCTTCCTGTATACAACTAAAATTCACAGTATGAAAGCATTGCTATTTTTACCACTGTTAGTGATGAGCGTATGGATCACTGGCTGCACCAAGAAGTATGAATATGTAACCCCTAACCAAACCATCCAAACTACTATACAAAAAGCAGACTGGCAGCTGACGGATGTTCCCAGTTACGCTGTTACCCTCAGCATGCCGGAAATCACCGACCAGGTGAACCAGGATTTTGGCGTATCTGTATATATATCTGCAGATGGGGAAACTTTTGAGGCCATCCCTGAAGTTTACGGAGGTTACAGCTACTCCTATACATACACCACCGGAAGCCTTACTATTGAAGCACAGGATGTAAGCGGCAGCAGCGCGGGGGCAGCGCCGGACAAGCCTATTATTGTAAAGATTGTGCTGGTAGAGTCAGAACCATAAACAACAGCTACGCTGACCTGATAAACAGAAGGTTGTCTGCTAAAATGGACAACCTTTTTTCATGTACCTACCTGTTTATGTAGGTGGTTGGTATTCCAAAACTCCCTAAATTCGCTATACTTTTTTTACTGCTAAAATAATGCATGTAGGTTTAACCATTCCACGAACATAAACATCCAAAACAATCTTTAGTTACAGTCTATTTGCGTTGTTAATACCAATAGCATTGTTTTAGCCACCCCGGAAATTCAAATATTATGAAGAAAAATTCATTTAATTGCAGCGGTATGCGCACGCTTCTCGCATTCCTGCTAACCATTGCCGGCTCTTTTGCAGTTAGCGCGCAGGGCAACAACAACTACCGTCCGCTGGCGCATGCTCCCTGGACCTATGAGCAAAACCTGCAGATCCCCTATGAGCAGTACAGCATTTGTGCCGGCGACAATGCCGTGCTTATCGCCACATCCGGCCATCCTTTCCCGGAAACCCTTTGGTACGATGCACCCAAAGGAGGTCATTTGCTCCATACCGGCAGCGCTTTTAAAGTAAGCCCAAAGGAAACTACAGTGTATTATGCCGCCTCTGAGCTATATACAGCAGAACGGGGCCGCGACGCCATTACCGTTACCGTAACACCTTGCCAGTGCCGCCAGCCTCTTGACGGTGGCCTTGGCTTTGTGAACGTGCCGCCCCAGGCTGTAAAGCTGGATCTGGCGGCTGATACGGAAACCGGTGACCTGTTGCTGCATGGTAGGGAAGCCTGGCAGGGCAGCCTGCTTACCATACAGGATAGCCAGGGCCGTGAGCTGCAGCGGGAAATACTGAAAAGCGACCGTTTCCGCCTGTTTGGCGCATATACAGATGGCGTGTATATCGTAAATGTTACCACACCCGAAGGAAAAGTGCTCATCGGCAAGGTAAGGTTGTACCAGTAAAGCGCATTAAAAAAGCATGGAGTTAATGTTCACTGTCTGCATGATGTTTACAACATGGGGCCAATGAACCATGCTGTTTATTATCCTGCCCTATCAGTATTAATTATTCATTATTAATTGCAATAACGGCACTGCATATACGATCAATTTGTTTGCCCAAAAAAATGGCTGTTTTATCATAAAACCGGCCATTTAGCCGTTCAAAATATAAAAGGGACATTCACGGCAGGTGAACGGGTAAAACGGTCAATTACCCGGTTGAAGGCATATGGGGGCTATACACAACTTTAGTGTTATCCCGAAATTAAAAGGACATACTTATCAATGCAAAGCACATTTGCAAATATTTTAATTTAAATTTTTGTTATAAAGTGAGCAGAATTGTCACTATTTTATAGTGAAAAAGAGGGAAACTAATGCTTTGGGGGAAGCGGGACTGCTTTTACAACCAAATGCCGACATGAACACATTAGATGCAGTATTAGTAGAACGGCTACACGAAAATGAAGTAGCCGCATTTGATACCCTGTACTGGAAGTATCACGAAGTAGTTTATCGCAACATCCTGAAACTCGTGAAAGAGACGGTAGTTGCAGAAGACATTTTGCAGGAGGTTTTTATAAAGCTGTGGGAAAAAAGGCAGGAGATCAAGGCATCGCAGTCTGTAGCGGGCTGGCTGTTTGTGATTAGCTTTAACCTGTCTGTAAACTATACCCGTAAAAAGCTGCGCGAACAAACCTTTCACCAGAAGTTACTATCGCTTGGCCCGGGCGAAGATGCGGGGCCGGAACGCAAGGTTATGCAGGAGGTGCAGTACCATTTGCTGGAGCAGGCCATTGCAGAGCTGTCGCCGCAGCGCCGCCGTATTGTAACCCTGTGCAAGCTGGAAGGTAAAACCTATGATGAAGTAGCCCATGAGCTTAATATCTCGCGTAATACTGTTAAGGAACATCTTTCCGCCGCCATGGTGAAATTAAATGATTACATACAAAAGAATGCAGAACATAAGTATGTGCTGTTATTCCTTCTTTTCCTTAACCACGACTGGTAGATGCCTGTAAAAACGCCCTGTTTTACATTAGTCTAAATAATATATGAAATTTTCTTGTGGAAACACCCACCCTTTTTTTACACCTCATTGTATTTAAATTAAACAACCGACAGCGTGCACAATAGGAAGGAATATCTCAGGCATTTATTACATACAGATGAATGGACGATTGCTGAGAAAGAATGGATGCTGCAGTATTTGGATGAGAACGATCTTTCGGAGCTTGAAGCATTAGCCGCAGAAGAATTCAATGCAGACCTGGAAACGGTAAAACATATCCTTGACAGGAAAGCATCAGAAAGTCTGCTGGAGCGCATTCACCGGGATATGGATATACCCGCGCCTGCCCTTTTACAACCTAAAAGGAGAACGGCAACGGTATACATGCTGCGGGCAGCAGTAGCAGCAGCCATCCTGTTAATAGCCGGCATCGGGTATTATACCGTTACGCGCCAGGCTGTTAAACCGCTGGTAGCCGCCACCGGCAACGAGCGTAAAACAATAAAGCTGCCCGACGGTTCGCTGGTATCGCTGGAACCTGGTTCCTCACTGGAATACCCGGAACAGTTTAATAAAGATACCCGGGAGGTGCGCCTGAAAGGAGAAGCCTTTTTTGAAGTGGCGCATAATGACAAACAGCCGTTTGTGATACATTCGCCGCTCATTAATACTACGGTGCTGGCCACCTCTTTTAATATAGAGGCAAAAGATGCGGGGGCCGCCAGGGTAGTAGTAGTTACAGGCCGTGTGCAGGTGGAGGCAAATGAACAATCCGGCGGAAAGGAACAGGCCATGATTGTTACCGCTAATAAAAGCGCGGTGTACAGCAAGGCAACCGACCGGCTGCAGATGCAGGATGCAGAAGATGATGCCCGCTTT
>NZ_DASTRI010000221.1:0-66004 GCF_035761305.1 Chitinophaga sp.
AGGCCAGTATGATGACAGTGGTTAACCAAATTTTGTACATAGATATATTTATTATAACACAAATAAACTAATATCTCTATAAACAAGCAAACCCATACATCATAATTACGTATTTTTGGGCACTTTCAGTGTATTATGTCCAATTCGCATTTAAGACCAGATGAACACCGCATGAGCGCGGCTGAGAAGGAGTTCGAGAACAGCATACGGCCCAGGGATATTATTGATTTCTCGGGGCAGGACCAGATCATTGAAAACCTGAAAGTATTTATTAAAGCGGCTAAAATGCGGGGAGAGGCGCTGGACCACATTTTATTCCACGGCCCTCCCGGCCTGGGTAAAACCACGCTGTCGCGCATTGTATCTAATGAAATGGGGGTGAACATCAAGGAAACTTCCGGCCCGGTCATAGAAAAACCCGGCGACCTGGCCGGCCTGCTTACCAACCTCGAAGAGCGGGATGTGCTGTTCATAGATGAAATACACCGCCTGAGCACCGTGGTGGAGGAGTACCTGTATTCGGCCATGGAAGACTACCGCATTGATATTATGATTGATAGTGGCCCCAGCGCCCGCTCCATACAAATTAACCTGCACCCTTTTACGCTTATTGGCGCTACCACCCGCAGCGGCCTGCTTACCGCCCCGCTGCTCTCCCGCTTTGGTATTAAATCGCGCCTGGAGTATTATAATGCGGCTACGCTGCAAAAGATCATCTGGCGGGCGGCCGGCCTGCTGCAAACCAAAATCACTTCCGATGCCGCCATGGAAATAGCCCGGCGCTCCCGTGGCACCCCGCGCATTGCCAACGGGCTGCTGCGCCGTGTGCGCGATTTTGCGCAGGTAATGGGCAACGGCACCATTGACCTGGCCATTGCGCAGTTTAGCCTGAAAGCGCTGAATGTAGATGAATACGGGCTGGATGATATGGACAACCGCATTCTGAATGTGATCATTGAAAACTTTAAAGGCGGGCCTGTAGGCATTACCACCATTGCAACCGCCGTGGGTGAGGAAGCCGGCACCCTGGAAGAGGTGTATGAACCGTTCCTGATACAGGAAGGCTTTATTAAACGCACCCCCCGCGGGCGTGAGGTAACGGAAAAAGCCTACACGCACCTGGGAAAAACGCCTAAAGGCGGGGGAACCCTGTTATTTTAATTACGGGTTATTTATTCCTTCACCACCAGCCTGAACCCGTTGCCGTGTATATTCACAATTTCAATATCCGGGTCGTCTTTGAGGTATTTACGCAGCTTGGCGATGTACACATCCATACTGCGGCCGTTAAAATAAGTATCGCTGCCCCATATTTTTTTCAGCGCCAGCTCGCGTGGAAGCAGGTCGTTCTTATGTTCACACAGCATGCGCAGCAGCTCATTTTCTTTCGGGGAAAGGGTGTGTGACTCACCATCGTGGTTAAGGGTGCGCAGGCGGGCGTTAAACGCGTAGCGGCCAATATTAAACTCGTGCTGCTCTTCCTCCTTACTGCTCAGCTCCTGGTTGCGTTTCAGGATGGCCTTTATTTTCAGCAGCAGCAGCTCACTATCGAACGGCTTTACAATGTAATCGTCTGCCCCCAGCTTGTAACCCTGGATAATATCTTCCTTCATGGTTTTGGCGGAAAGGAAGAACAGGGGAATATCGGGGTCCACATCCCGGATCTCCTCTGCCAGCTTAAAGCCATCCATATTGGGCATCATAATATCCAGCAGGCACAGGTCAAATTTCTCCCGGCGAAAAGCTGCCAGGGCCAGTATGCCGTCGCGGCACAGCTCCACGTCATAGTCATTCAGCTCCAGGTAATTCTTCAGCACCATGCCCAGGTTGGTATCATCTTCTGCCAGCAATATATTGGGTTTACGCTCTTCCATAATACATACGGGTTATTAGTTTAAACAAATATAGAATTTTCTGCCGCTTGCAGCCTTGCTAAATTGTTAAATTAGCGGGGCCTGCATTATGCCAGGCATCCTGCCCCGGGGGCTGCCGGCAGCCCGCCTAACGTTTACCAACCAACGAAGTAAGGGGGTAACGCAGGTTCTTATAATCCATCATATCTACTACAATGCTGCCTACGGAAATAGCGCTTTGCACGCGCAGGGGTATTTTATTGGGATCATCGCTTACCCACACATCCATCTGCTCTCCGCCCTGGAACATGGTACCCTTTATCAGCAACGGTTTAAAGTGAATGGCCCTGAACTTGCCATAGCGGGTTTCTACCACCTCACGGCCAATGTAACGGATGTAAATGTTGTACACTTCATCATCCAGGAACATGCTGAAAGGTATTTTATCGTTAGGCTTATACTTGTCGAAATTAATGTTACGGGCGTAGAATACGGCGCTGATCACATCCTGCACACACTCCGGCACCTTAAAGGTGCCGTTGGTGCTGGTGGCGGTATGGCGGGTTTGATCAAAGGTAACGTTATTGTATATCTTATAACCGCCTTCGCTTACATTCCGTACAAATTTAAGGGGGCGCATGGTGGCGGTATCTACATAGCTTTCATAGCGGTCGCGCACTTTAAAGAACCAGTCGTAGGCCCGGTAGGTTTTACCTTCACCGATAAAATGATACACATCGGTATTGCCCAGCTTCTCCAGCAGGGTGTTAAAAACCGCTTCCCCTGCACCTACATAAACGCCGCTGAGGCGGTAATATACTCTCAGGGTAATGCTTTCTCCGGGCTTAAAACTACCATTGGTAATACCACAAAATTCACGCTGGGCTTTAACGGGATAACTATGGAACAAACCTGTAAGTAAGAATATGAGCGTAAAATATCTCATGTATGGATGCTATTTATCCTTAAAAATCTTTACTCCCAATAACAATATACTTCCCAGCACAGCCGGTAAAAGCAGGTTTACCAGCCATATACCAACGGTGGCCGCAATGATAGCAGCCGTATTATCGCTCAAAAGCCCCAGGAAATAAATGCTTACTTTGCCCCTCAGCCCCAGTTCAACAACCGCAATGGTAGGTACCACCGCCATTACCAGATAAATAACAGCATTCAGCAGAAAGCCTTGCCACCAGAGCATTTCCACGCCAAAAGTATTCAGCAAAATCAAATACTGTGCCGAGAAGACCACATACCGGCAGGCGGAAAGCAGCAGCAGGTATTGCAGATCAGCAGTGGTATAGCGGGTAATGATCTGCATAAATACTTTGGCTTTCCTGAGCACCGGTATCTTTTCAAAGATCGTAATCACAATCTGTAACCGAAAATATAATATAATGGCCAACACGCCAATAAGCGCCAGCGCCACCAGTAAAATTTTTTCCCATATGTAGGCGGCCGGATAGCTGTTTGCCTTTGCCAGCGGGAAGTTATTGACATAATAGATGAGCCCTGTTAACCCAAAAATAATAGTGATGATAAGCTGACTAAGGCTGCCGATCATGGTAGCGGCAATAGATTTCAGCTTATTCTGGTTGCTCATGTACAGCATACGGCCACCGTACTCGCCTATACGGTTTGGCGTGTTAATAGACAGGGAAACCCCTGAAAGCACGGCGCTGAAAGCCCGCAAAAACGAAACCGCTTCCAGCGAGCGTACCAGCAGCTGCCATTTGCGCGCCTCCAGCCCCCAGTTAAAGATCATGAGCACAAACACCAGGGTTAGCGCCATTCCGCCTTTTTGCCGGAGTGTAACCAGCATATGCTGCAGGGAAAGGGAGAGGTTGGGTTGGTGTTTTATTTGCGTGTAAATGGAATAGGCTAACCAGCTAAAAAGGACCGTGCCTAACAGGTAATTGAGAATTATTTTGGTACTTTTGTTCAGACATTTAAGATTTTGGCAAAAATAAACCGCGGTTGGCAAAGAAGTCAAAAATAATTCTGGGAATAGACCCGGGTACGCTGGTGATGGGGTATGGGCTTATACAGGTGCAGGGCAAAACTGCCAGTCTTATAAAAATGGATGTGCTCAAACTGTCCAATCGTAAAGACCACTATGAAAGGCTACAACTGATCCACTCCTGTATTAATGAGCTGATACTATTACATAAACCTGACTGTTGCGCGATTGAAGCTCCCTTTTTTGGAAAGAATGTTCAAAGTATGTTAAAGCTGGGCCGGGCACAGGGTGTAGCCATTGCTACCGCCATGCAGGCCGGGCTTACGGTGGCAGAGTATTCTCCTAAAAAAGTGAAACAATCCATAACCGGTAACGGTAATGCGGATAAAGAGCAGGTATGGCAAATGCTGCAACGCATACTGCTGTTCTCGGAACGGCCTGATTTCCTGGATGCTACGGATGCCCTGGCGGTGGCGGTGTGCCATTTCTTCCAGGAATCCAGCCCACTGGCCGCCTTACCAAAAGCCAGGGGGTGGGAACAGTTTTTGCAACAGCACCCCGAACGGATTGCAGGAAAATAGCTACCGCAGCAGCCAAACACGGCGTTACTGCAAGCTGATCACAGTGAGGGAGTTATACAATCTATAATTAAAAAGGTTATTTTATAAGTTCATAAATTGTATTTATTTTGATCAAAAATCGCCTCAATAACTCCATATTTTAATGATTTAATGGGCCGGGGACAACGCCATTAATACAATGATTATCATTAAAACCGGAATATTCGTAGAAAATGCGACATTTATATAATTCAGCATCACTGCAACTATGAAAGCAAGAATCCTATTTGTGGAAGATGATCAGAATGTGGGTGCGGCAACTAAAAGAAAACTGGAAGACGCCGGTTATGAAGTACGGCATTGCACGGATGGGCTGATGGCCTGGGAAGAGTTCCAGCACCGGACTTTTGACATTTGCCTGCTGGATGTGATGATCCCCAAAAAAGGCCTGGTGCCTGAAAAGGATTACGGTTTTGAGCTGGCAAGGCAAATCCGTAAGCGGAACGATGTGATCCCAATTCTGTTCATTACTTCCAAAACCATGATGGAAGACAAGATCGCCGGCTTTAAAACCGGCGCGGACGATTATATCATTAAACCGATTAACCTGCAGGAACTGCTCCTGCGGATTGAGGTGTTCCTGAAAAGAACCAAGAATATGGTACAGGCCACCCAGGCGGCTCAACCCTCCCGGTACGTAATTGGCAAGCTCACCTTTGATTATGCCGACCTGCGGCTGCACGACAGCACGCAGGAAAAATCCTTTACCCTTACCCAAAAGGAGGCCGACCTGCTGCGGTACCTGTGTGATAATGCCAATAAGGCCTTAAAGCGGGAAGATATTTTGTTTAATGTATGGGGCAAGGACGATTATTTCCTGGGACGCAGCATGGACGTATTTATTACCAAACTGAGGAAATACTTTAAATCAGACCCTGATATAAAGCTGGAAACCCTGCATGGTGTAGGCTTCCGTTTTAATGTGCCCCACACGCCTAATGTGTCAACATCTCTGCCCTGATCTTTTCCTGCGCCGCTTTAAATGCTGCTTCCGTTAGTTCCAGCTTGGGACGTGCAAAGTTCATATCGTCTGCCGAATTAATGGGTATCAGGTGCATATGCGCATGCGCTACCTCCAGCCCTACCACACTTACTCCTACGCGGTTGCAGGGGAAAGCGCGCTCCAGGGCTTTGGCTATAGGGCGGGCAAATACCAGCCACTCTGCCAGCAGTTCATCCGGCACATCAAAAAACTTATCTATCTCAACCTTGGGCACTACCAGGGTATGCCCTTTTACTAAGGGAAAAATATCCAGGAAAGCATAAAAATGGTCGTTCTCGGCTATCTTATAACTGGGTATTTCTCCTTTAATGATCTTGGTAAAAACGGATGCAGACATAGTATGTACGGTTTGAGATTACAATTTTAATAAAAAACCCCGGCACATGGCCGGGGCAGTGTACATGTGTATCAGTTTATCAAACGCTAATGTGGTCTATTTTGAATTTGAGCTTGCCGTTGGGCGCCTGTACATCGGCCACCTCACCCACCTGCTTGCCTAACAGGCCCTTGCCTATAGGAGAGGTAACGGATATTTTACCCGCCTTCAGGTCGGCCTCTGTTTCAGACACCAGCTGGTAGGTAAAAGTTTTTTTATTGGCTATATTGGTAATGGTTACCTTACATAATATGGACACCTTGGAGGTATCAATCGTATCTGCTTCCACTACCCTTGCGGTAGCAATAGCATTTTCCAAAGTAGCTATCTTAGCCTCATGCAGCCCCTGTGCTTCCTTGGCCGCATCATACTCGGCATTTTCTTTCAGGTCGCCTTTTTCCCTTGCCTCGGCAATGGCCCTGGCAATTTCAGCCCTGCCCTTGGTTTTAAGGGCATTCAGCTCTTCTTTCATTTGCTCCAGGGTTTCTTTCGTAACATAGTTGACGCCAGACATATTTTTTGGGTTTTAGAAATAAGAAAAAAAAATCAACGCCTCCATTTTCACAGAAGCGTTGTACTATGTTTGTATTTCAGCAAACATAACCATTTTTTCAATTGCCGCCAACTTAAATTCCCAGCTTATCTAACACATAGCGGGGCATTTTAATACTAGCCTCATGAGAGTAACCGGCAATATGCGGGGTAAGCACTACACCGGGGTGCTGCAGCAAACGTTCCATCACCTGCTGCTCGGCAGGCGAGTAGGTGGGCAGCTTTTCATTCTCCAGCACATCCAGGCCGGCGCCCGCCAAGGTGCCGTTTTCCAGGGCAGCCAGCAGATCGGGCGTGTTCACAATTTTACCCCTGGCAGTATTCAGGAACCATATTTTTTTACGGAAGGCGCTGAAAAAAGCAGCATTGGCCAGGTGCCGGGTTTCATCGGTAAGCGGCAGGTGAACGCTTACCACATCGGCCTTTTCAAACAGCTCTTCCATAGTAGCCTCTTTAACATAGCCGGCGCCAAAGCCTTTTTTATATTTATCGTAAGCCAGCACCTCCACATCAAAACCCTGCAGCTTGTGTGCAAAAGCGCTGCCGGTGTGCCCATAGCCAATAATGCCTACGGTACGGCCGTTCAGCTCATAACCGCGGTTACCATCCCGCTCCCATATGCCGCGGCGCAGCTCCAGGTTGCTTTTCAGGATATTGTTCATCATCACCAGCAGCATGCCCAGGGCCTGCTCCCCTACTGCATCGCAATTCCCTTCCGGGCTGCTTACACAGCGTATGCCCTTGCTTTCGGCATAAGGCACATCTATCAGCTCCATACCGGAGCCCAGGCGGCCTATCCATTCCAGGGAGGGGGCATTGTCTATAATGTCCTTGTCAATACGCAGGCGGGTGGTCACTATCAGGCCGGTACAGTCGTGCAGGGCGGCCTTTGCTTCGTTGTAGGTAATGGAGGGCTGGTAGCTCACCTCAAATCCTTTTTCTTCCAGTCTGTTAACCAGGTATTCATGTACCCGGGCAGTAATTAATACTTTACGTTTCATATCATCTTATGCGATAATGCCACAAAATCGGCTACAGTCAGCTCCTCTGCTCTTTTGCTGAAGAGGCTGTTCTGCAGGTATTCTTTATCAAATAATGGTTTCAGCGGGTTGCGCAGCTGCTTGCGGCGCTGGTTAAAGGCGGTTTTTACCAGGGTAAAGAACCTGCGCTCATTGGTAATGTTATAAGGCTGCTCCAGCCGGGTAAGCCGTATTACGGCCGATTTTACCTTGGGCGGCGGGTTAAAACACTGCTCATGCACCTCAAACAGGTACTCTACCTGGTACCAGGCCTGTAGGAGCACGCTCAGGATGCCGTAATCCTTGGTGCCATGAGTGGCGGCAATGCGCTGCGCCACCTCTTTCTGGAACATGCCCACCACCAGCGGTACCTGGCTTTTCCACTCCAGCACCTTGAACATGATCTGGGAAGATATGTTATAGGGAAAATTGCCGATCACGCTAAACGGGCCCTGGAAGGGCGCTTCCATTTCCAGGAAGCTTTGGTGGATAAGGCGGTTCTTTATATCGGGGTAGGTTTGCTCCAGGTACTGCACCTTCTCGGCATCCAGCTCCACGGCTTTAAACGTAATACCCGGCACCTGCAGCAGGTATTTGGTAATGGCGCCTGCGCCCGGGCCTACCTCCAGCACCTGCTGGCCGGGGCTTACAGGTAAGGCCTGCACAATCTTTTTGCACATATTCTCGTCACGCAGAAAGTGCTGGCCCAGCGATTTCTTTAATGTGTACATGATTGCGGCAAAGATACCAAATACCGCATTGTACTTTGTATTTGGTATCTTTGTATCTTGGTATTTTATCCACCCATGAGTAATACGCATATCAACAAACCGGTTATCGGCATCACCGTAGGTGACATTAACAGCATTGGTACGGAAATTATCATCAGGACCTTTACAGACAGCAGGATGCTGGAGTTTTGCACGCCAGTGATTTTTGCGTCTAACAAGACCATTAATTTTTACCGGAAGCTGATGAATGAGAATAACTTCAATTACCAGAGCCTGAAAGAGTTTTCCCGCCTGAACCACAAGCAGGTAAACGTTTTCAACTGCTGGGAAGAAGAAGTGCAGATTATGCCGGGTACCCTGAACGAAGCCGGTGGCAAATATGCAGCCCGCTCCCTGTCCGTAGCCATACAATGCCTGAAAGACGGGCATATACAGGGGCTGGTAACCGCCCCTATTCACAAAAAGAATATCCAGAGCGCCAACTTTAACTATACCGGGCATACGCCTTTCCTGCGCGATGCTTTTAGCGCCAGGGATGTGCTAATGTTCATGACCGCCGAAAATATGCGTATTGGCCTGCTTACTGAGCATGTGCCGGTAGCTGAAGTAGCGCCATATGTAACCAAGGATAATATTATGGGCAAGCTGCTGCTCATGCGCGACAGCCTGGTGAAAGATTTTGGCATTGATAATCCCCGCATTGCGGTGCTGGGCCTGAACCCCCATGCCGGTGATGAAGGGCTGATAGGCCAGGAAGAGATAAAAGAAATTATTCCCGCAATTAATAAAGCTAAAGCCAACGGCATACTGGCCTTCGGGCCTTACAGCGCCGATGCGTTTTTTGCCCGCAGCATGTACACGCAGTTTGACGGTGTGCTGGCTATGTATCACGATCAGGGCCTGATACCCTTTAAGTCACTGGCTACCGGCGAAGGCATTAACTATACTGCCGGGCTGCCCATTGTGCGCACCTCCCCCGACCATGGCACCGCCTTTGACATTGCCGGTAAAAACGTGGCCGATGCATCCTCTTTCCGCCAGGCCATTTTCACCTGCCTGGATATACTGGAGAAACGGGAACAATATGCAGAAAATACCAGGAACCCGCTGAAGAAAATGGAGCTGGCGTCTGAATAAGCCGAAACAGGTGCCACTCTCAGCATGGATGCAGGGTATTCATGGGAGTAACATTTGTTTGAATGAAAAGGCCGATCCTATGGCTTTATAAAATTAACAGTTATAACTGAAGTCACATTGCAGTTGCAGCATTTGCTGCTATTTGTGTTTGCCCGCTTTCAGGTAAGATTGTATAGAGGTCACATAATCTGCAAAGGCCTTGCTGCCCTGCGTGGTTATTTTGCAAAGGGTTTGCGGATAGTTGTCTTTAAATTGTTTGATCACGTTAATATACCCTGCTTCCTTCAGCTTGTTGATCTGCACACTCAGGTTGCCCGCAGTGGCATTGGTTCTTTCTTTCAGCAAGGTAAACTCCGCCTCCTGCTCACTCACCAATACCGACATAATGGCCAGCCGCAGCTGTGAATGTAACACCGGGTCCAGGTCTTTAAAATACATCATCACAACACAAGTTAACGAAATACTAATTTAAGCAGCGGAGCGTGAAAATGAAAGGTGAAGCATGGCGGTACCTCACCTTTCTCCCCTGTGCTTTTTCTGCGGCATTATTTGCCGGCCTGCTGCAGCAGGTCTTTTGCATGCGCCTCACCCCAGTGCGGCGCTATGCTGCTGGCGGGTTTAAAGGCGGCATACTTTTGCAGCGCCAGCTCCAGCACTTCCTTTGCTTTTTTCTTATCGCCGCCGAACTGCTCCGGCGTATAATACAGGGCCTGGCCTTCCAGCAGGTACACACGCGGGTTCTCGGGATTTATTTGTTTGGCTTTTTCGATCTGCATGCCGGACTCAGGGCCGTATTCCTGTCCGCGCGTTTGCGGGTCAACCATAATACGGGATGATGCAATGAGCGAACGGATGCAGGCTACTTCATCATTATTGGGCTGTAAGGAGTCGGCTTTGTTAATATTTGCCTGCGCCTTGTCGGCCAGGCCGTCTATCTTATCCTTGTCCTGCGTCATCAGGGCCGACATTACCTGAGCGTATGCAGCGTAATAATAGGGCAGCCACTGTGTTTTTTCCGCTGCCGCAATGCGCTCAAATGTGTTGGAAATATCCAGCATGGTTTGCGGGTTGTAGCTGCTTTCCTGGTCCAGCAGGGCCACCTGCTTGGCCATAGCATCCTGGTACCGGGGGCTTTGGGCTTTCACGGCGGCAGTGGCAAAAACCGCTAATAATAAAAGGAGGAACTGTTTCATATGTGATCTGTTTTTACGGTGGATTGTTTGATGATTATGTTTAGAGATTGTTGATTACATCCTGGCGGCGGTCAATACCAAAGTTCATGAACATGCCCACAAACAAAAAGCGGGGCGCGTTGGGCACTATCTCCTCCCGCCGCAGCTTATCCGTGGAATAGCGGTAGCCATACACCTGCTTAAAGTCAAACACATTGGTTACAGATACTACAAATACGGTGAACGCCCGGCCGATAGTGGTAAGGTAGCTGGCGCTTACACCCAGTGTATTAAAATCCATTGTTTTTTCAGACATAAAGCGGCTTTCCGGCAGGTTGGGATTATAATAGGGCCGCCCGCTGGCGTAGCTGTAGGTTAAACCAATATTGGTGGTGATTTTGGGAAAGTATTTTTTCACTACCAGGCTGGCGGTATGCTTAGCGGCAAAATCGGGCTGCACCTCATAAGGGTAAAACAGGTAGTTTCGCTTTGTGTCCAGGAAAGAGTAAGAGATCCAGTAATCCAGGTTCTTTACCGTTTTACGGTCGCGCCAGAACAGCTCAATACCTTTGGCGTAGCCGGTACCGTTAGTAGCGGTATCGGGCGCTGTTTTCACCAGGTTTTTATATTGCTTGTAAAATGCTTCTACGCGAAAGGTATAATTAGCCGAAAGACGCTGGAAGCTGGCTATGTAGTGCGTGGCCTTTGTGTAGTCAAGGTGCTGCTTAAAGCGCAGGTACTGCGGCTCCGGCTTCTGGTAATAGTCGCCGTAGGCCAGGGAAAACTGGCTGTAATCATCCAGCTTATAAGCCAGTGAGGCGCGGGGCGCCAGGTTCATTTTACCCAGCACCGTAGTGTACTCCAGGCGCCCGCCAAAGCGGCCTACAAACCTGGACGTAAAGTATATATCCGTTTCCGCAAAGCCGGCCGTATAGTTATCTGTATAATTAGCCTGGTAGGCGTTAAACTCCGACCGCTCTACAGCATACTGGTATTCACCGCCCAGGCGCAGCAGCGACAGCGCGCCCAGGCTTTTGGTAAGCTGCAGCCTTACCTGGCTCAGGTCCGACCGGTTATGCACATTGGTCACCGGCGATTTCTGAATGGTATCGAGATTGATTTTATCAATGTTGGAGCTGTAGGATAAGCCGGCGTACATACGCCAGCCGCTGCCCAGGCTTTCTTTATACGTAAGGTTCGTATATACGTTTTGGTTACGCACGTCTGTTTGCTCCTGGTAGCCGGGGTATTCTATGCTGTTCTTTTTAAAGCCCATACGGCTCCAGTTACCATAGCCATAAAATTTTATAATGCCGGTTCCGGAGGTTCTGCGGCGGAAGTTAAGCGATGTGCCTATTATTTCCGGCCCCATGGTAGGTTCCTGTTTGGGCTTGGCCACGCTGAAGTAGGGCTCCAGGTTGGTATAATCCGCCTCTATGCCAAAGGAGCCTTTTTTGTCTTTCGACAGCACGTCCAGTCCGCCGTTTACGCCCAGTATAGAGGCGCCCAGGCTGTAGGATGACTGGGTGGGCAGATCTTCCGACTCCAACACCAGGGCGGAGGAAAGCCCCTGGCCGTATTGGGCGGAGTAACCGCCGCTGCTGAAGGTGGTGCCTTTGAACAGGAAGGGCGAAAAGCGGCCCCTGCCCGGCATATCCGGCAGGCCGGTAAAAAAGGGATTGCGCACCATTAACCCGTCAATGAATATCTGTGTTTCATAGCCGGTGCCGCCGCGTACAAACAGGCCTTCGCGGTCGTTGGTTTGCTGGGTGCCGGGCAGGGTTTTCAGCGCATTCACAATATCGGCGGTGGCGCCTGCAGTGGTAACAATGTCAAGGGGTTTGAGCACCGTATTATTTTTATCGCTGCTGGCTTCAATGCTGCCTGCGGAAATGGTTACCACCTTCAGCTCGTTCATAGCGGCTTTGAGCATAAGGGTAAGCTGCAGCGGGCCGCTGATGTTTACGGGCTGCTCCAGGGTTTGATAGCCCATTAAGCTAGCTACTACCACCTGCGCGCCGGTAGCCGTGGTGGTAAATGAAAAGCTGCCGTCGGCAGCAGCGGTGGCGCCGTCATAGCTGCCTTTAATATACACGTTTACACCCGGGAGCGGGTGCTTTTTAGCATCGGTGACCTTACCGGTAATTTTTTGCTGCGCCAGCAGCAGCATTGGCATGCACGTACAGAATAACAGGTTAAATGAATGCTTCCACATGGAACGGGGATTTACAACAAAGCTAATTTAGTTTATTTCGTAAACAAAGTTACGGAATAAACAAATCGGTTAAAGCAGGTCCGGGGGCGGTAAAAGCGGGGAAAGGACCGGGGAACAGGAATAAGTTTATGTATATTTAGATGCTACTTCAATTGTTACACTCCATGAAAAAATTTTTAGAGGCCAACAAAATATACTTTGAGGTATTTTCAATGGCCTTTTTAGGACTTATGGCGGTAATTGTTTCCTTTACGCAATGGAGAACTTCCAGCCGGGAATTTGAGCTGCATAAGTATGAAAATATGCCCTTAATAAAGGTGAGCTATGAGCTGATAAAAACAGACACCTCCGGTACATACGATACAGAAATATTAAGAGTGACCAATGAAGGCAAGATTGTGAAACGGTTCAATAAAGCATTCTTTTCCTTTTATCATTTTAATATTAAACCCCTTGATAGTAACGGTAAAGGAAAAGACATATATGTTCCGGTGGCGGACTTTTTCGGGTTAACCTTTAATTCCAATAATCTTTCAGGCAAATTATTTGAATCATTCAGCTACCATAATAATTCAAATATCGTAAACGCCGAGCGGCATTGTCAGGCGTTTTTCAGCACCAAACGCCTTTTTATTACCGTAACAAGAGAGGTATATTTTAAATTCGACTTTACAGACATCAGCAATGAAAAACATACTATTTACATGGATACGTTCGGAAATGAAATAACCGCACGCGAGTATCAACATACAAAAGCCAGGGTAAACAGCTACGAGCCTGGCCTGGTTGCCATGAGGGATGTAAATAATGAGTTTATAGACAACCTGGTTAACAGCGCCCAATAGAGCGAGCCAATAATAAAAAAGCTCCCGGCCTGCAGGCCGGGAGCTTTTTGTTATACTTCATCAACTTTCGCTTAGGCAAACCTGGGCTTCAGCTCGTTGGCCAAAGTTACCATCTTCTTAATACCGTCTTCTGCAAGGTTACCTTTTTTGAATTCAGCCAGCACATCGGGCAGGCGTACTTCCATTTCATGCAGGAAAGCTTCTTCAAAGGCGCGTACATTCTTCACCGGCACTTCACGCAGCAGGCCCTGTGTACCCAGGTATATCATAGCCACCTGTTTTTCCACCGGGTAGGGGTTAAACTGGGCTTGCTTCAGTATTTCCACGTTGCGGGCGCCTTTATCCAGTACGGCTTTGGTAGCAGCATCCAGGTCGCCGCCGAATTTGGAGAAGGCCTCCATTTCGCGGTACTGCGCCTGGTCCAGCTTAAGGGTACCAGCCACTTTTTTCATGGATTTGATCTGTGCGTTACCACCTACGCGGCTTACAGAGATACCTACGTTAATAGCCGGGCGTATACCGGAGTTAAACAGGTTCGACTCCAGGAATATCTGGCCGTCGGTAATAGAAATTACGTTGGTAGGAATGTATGCAGATACGTCACCGGCCTGTGTTTCAATGATCGGCAGTGCAGTAAGTGAGCCGCCGCCTTTTACCAGGTGTTTGATAGAGTCGGGCAGGTCGTTCATCTGGCGGGCAATATCATCCTTGGCAATGATTTTGGCGGCGCGCTCCAGCAAACGGCTGTGCAGGTAAAACACGTCGCCCGGGTAAGCTTCGCGGCCCGGCGGGCGGCGCAGCAGCAGCGACACTTCACGGTAAGCAACGGCCTGTTTTGACAGGTCATCATATATGATCAGCGCGGGACGGCCGGTGTCGCGGAAAAATTCGCCGATGGCAGCGCCGGCAAACGGTGCATAGAACTGCAGCGGCGCAGGCTCGGAGGCCGATGCGGCTACGATGGTAGTGTAAGCCATAGCGCCGTTATCCTGCAGGGTTTTCATAACACCTGCAATGGTAGAGGCTTTCTGGCCAATAGCCACGTATATGCAATATACCGGCTTGCCTGCATCGTAAAACTCCTTCTGGTTAATGATGGTGTCTATACAAATAGCGGTTTTACCGGTTTGGCGGTCGCCGATCACCAGCTCACGCTGGCCGCGGCCAATAGGTATCATGGCGTCAATAGCCTTAATACCGGTTTGCATGGGTTCTTTTACCGGCTCACGGTAAATAACGCCCGGGGCTTTACGCTCCAGCGGCATTTCATACAGCTCTCCGGTTACGGGGCCTTTACCGTCAATCGGCTCGCCCAGGGTATTTACTACACGGCCTACCAGTCCTTCGCCCACTTTAATGGAGGCGATTAAACCGGTGCGGCGCACTTTATTGCCTTCTTTTATTTCGCCGAAGTCACCCATCAATACCACCCCCACGTTATCTTCTTCCAGGTTCAGGGCAATGGCTTTTACACCATTTTCAAACTCTACCAGTTCACCGTAACGAACATTGTTCAGTCCATATATACGGGCAATACCATCGCCCACCTGCAATACTGTGCCTACCTCTTCCAGGTCGGCCGCAGCATTGAAATTGCTCAATTGCTGGCGCAATATTGCCGAAATTTCATCAGGTTTTATCTCAACCATAATTATGCTTTTTAAAAAGAGTGCTTTAAGAATTTGTATTGGCTCCGGACCGCCTGGCTTTATTTAATAAACCCTGCCGCCGGATAAAATATCGTAATTATTTGATATTAGACAGATAAATGTTTTGCGCAAACTGCTTTTTTATATCCTTCAGGTCGCGCAGTATGGAAGCATCGTACAAGCGATCTTCTGTTTCCAGTACAAAACCGCCTATCAGGTCGGGCTTCACGGCTGTTTCCATCTCTATTTTCTTATCAGTGCCGGCCTGTACTTTTTGTTTAATGCTGCTGAGGATATTTGCATCCAGCGGCACTGCAGTAGTGATTTTTACCTTGCTGATGTTATTCAGCGTGTTATACTGCCTGCCAAATTCCGCGGCAATCTCTACCAGGTTGCTTTCACGGCCTTTGATTACCAGCAGCTGTATGAACTTAGCGGTAATGTTGCTTACCTTACCTTCCAGGATAGCCGCCAGTATTTTCTGTTTTTTATCCGGTTTAATAACAGGGCTTTTCAGCAAAGACACCACATCGGGGTTGCTTTTAGCGATCTGCTGCAGCACCTGCATATCTGCACGTACCGCTTCCAGCTGGCTGTTTTCAACCGCCAGATCCACCAAAGATTTTGCATACCGGGATGCTAAAAGGGGATTTTGCATATTTTATATGTACAATGTGCAGGTAAGCGGCCGTGCAGGTATTGATCATTTGCACATGCGCATAGCTGCATATTAATTAATTCAGTTTAATGCTCTCCGCCTGTTGTTTAATAAACTGCTCCTGGGCGGTTTTGTCAGACAGCTCTTTGCGCAGCACCTTTTCTGCTACCTCAATCACCAGCTGGCCTACCTGGTTCTTCACATCTGTAAGGGCGGCCATTTTCTGGTTTTCAATAGCGGTGTAGGCTTCGTTAATGATCTTCTTGGCCTCTGCCTGCGCCTGGGTTTTGGCTTCGCCGATGATCTGGTCCTTGGCTTCTTTGGCTTCTTTCAGGATCTTGCTCCTTTCTGCCTTGGCTTCTGCCAGCACATGCTCATGCTCTGCCTTCATCTGCGCCATTTCTTCCTTTACCCTTTCAGCAGCCGCAATAGACTCTGAAATAGAAGTTTCCCTTTCCTTTAAAGTAGAGAGGATGGGCTTCCAGGCAAATTTTTTCAGAATGAGGAAAACAATCAAAAATATTAAGAATGAAATGGTAAACAAGCCTAACGCGGGCTGTAACAGATCCATGATTGAATTATTTTAATTACGAATTACAAATTACAAATTACGAATGATTAGTCACGGGAGGCAGCCTGCCTGGTCGCAATCGATCATTCGTAATACAATTACTGCATCCTTTGCCCTGTGCGCCGGATGCAGTAATTAATTTTGTTCTTACAGTACTACCGCTAACAGACCTGCGATAACGCCGAACAGGGCAACACCCTCTACCAGCGCCGCAGCCAGGATCATGTTTGCACGGATGTCGTTAGCAGCTTCGGGCTGACGTGCGATGGATTCCAACGCGCTTTTACCGATGTTACCTACACCGATACCAGCTGAAATAGCAGCAATACCAGCGCCAACAGCACCACCGGCTTTTGCCAGACCAGAAGTTGCAGCAGCCTGCAATAAAATTGTTAAAAGAGCCATTTTTTAATGTATATGTGTGTTAATAAATTACAAGTGTCAAATCAATTAATGATGCTCGTCATGCCCGCCTTCCATTGCCTGGCCAATAAATACAGCCGTAAGGTTAGCAAAGATAAACGCTTGTATAAATGCTACCAGTATTTCCAGCAACATCATCACTATATTAAAGATAATGGTGATCGGCAAAAATCCGTAACCGGCAAATTTGCTCAGGGATCCGAATATAAATACCAGGGAAATGATACTCAGCACAATAATGTGGCCGGCCAGCATGTTGGCGAACAAACGTATCATCAGGGAAATAGGCTTGGTGAACACGCTGATCAGCTCAACCGGCGCCAGGATGAATTTCACCCCAAACGGTACCGGCGGGTTGAATATATGCCCCCAGAAATGTTTGTTGGAGCTTACCAGGATGGCTATAAAGCTAATGATGGCCAGCGCTGATGTTACCGCCAGGTTACCGGTTACATTGGCCGACCCGGGCAGCAGGCCTAACAGGTTGTTAATGAGCACAAAGAAAAAGATGGTTGCTACAAACGGTACAAACCTTTCGTAATGCTTACCGGGAATATTGGGCTTTACCACCTCATCGCGCATAAAAATGATCACCGGCTCCATCAGGCTCTGGAAGCCTTTGGGCGCCTGCTTTGCGCCACGCACCTTGTAGGCTTTGGCTACATTCAGCATCAGCACCACCAGTAATATGGACGACAGCAGCAGGGCGGTAATGTTCTTGGTCATAGACCAGTCATATATCTCTGCCCCTGTAGGGTTGTCATTTTCATCTACTGCTATTATTTTCCCGTCGGGGTATTCATTGGGCGACAGGCCCTTTTCATGCAGGTAGTGGGTAGTTACCAGGCGGTAGCCATCATAGGAGGCGTGGCCGTGGTGAAAACGGGATGAGGAGAAAACAGACACGCCCCTTTCCTTATTGTAAATTATTACAGGCAGCGGTATGGTAACGGGCGTTTCCCCAATATCCATCAGGTGCCAGTCATGCGCATCCTTCACGTGGCCCAGTATTACCTCCTTGGCATCAAAACCGCCTTTTTTATCACCCGGTTCGTCAGCAGTAGCTAAAGGATGCTGGGAACCATGATGTGCTTCTTTTTCTTCATGCGTTTGCGCATGCGCGACCGCACTAATTCCAATGATGTTAAGGGCTAGTAACAGCGCTATCAGACTATGTTTGAGCAAGTTGCAGGAAATCACCGTTTTCTGAAATTTTGCGCAAAGATAATCGATTTTAACTCAAAAAGGCAACGGTTTGGAAAAAAAGGGTCACCCCCTTATTAATACGTTGATAAATAACAATTTATACCCAATTTTGACGGTCATAAAAGACAAAAAAAACGCCCCTTTTCAGGAGCGTTTTTTTTACCATATGTAAGGTTGTTATTTAAAGGATATATATTTCTGCTCCGCTGCAACTATCGTATTAAAAAAGCTTTTCATTTTATCAAAGTCCGTAGCGGTGATCAGCTGGTTGCGGTTGGTGCTGAACCGGCGTTTGATCTGCAGCTTATTGGGCGCTGTTTTCTGAAAGCTGAGCTGGTAGGTCATGTTATTAAAGCTGGCCTTTATGTCGCCGGGCACCTGGTCAAAGGCCTTGCCTTCCGGCAGCTCTATATCCACATCCGTAGCATATTGGTCTGTATTCTCATAGCTCCAGTACTCAAAGGGATATTGGCGGGCTTCCGCGGTAAAAATATCCGGCGTAGCCACCAGGTCTGTAAATATGGGCTTTATCATGCTAAAGTCGCCCACGCTGATCACATCATTCTTAATGGTGTAATGCTGCTCCTGTGTTACCGTGTCCTGCAGGTTCTCCAGGTTGGTAAAGGTTACATCATCCAGCACAACGGGGTTTTTATGCTGCTGCGACAGGGCCGACTGCATATCGTCCGTAAGCTCCTGCCGGGTTTTATGCGCATACTTGCTGCGCACCAGGCTGGCCAGCTCGCCGGTGGTGCGGCTGGTGGTTGTTACCCGCTGGTCCGTACCATTAATAACCACCTTTGTTTTACGGATCAAAGATACCTTACGGCTGTCATCGCCCGGCAGCAGCGCTATTTTCTCGCTGCTGTTGTAATTAAAGGGTATATTCAGCACCTGCGCAGCCACCAGGCTTTGCGGCAGGGCGTTAAAGGGCAGCTGGTTGTTGGTAAGCTCCAGGCAGTGGTATTCATTATCGGCCTTAAAGCGCACCACGCAATGGTTAAACTCCAGCGAAGGCAGCAGCATGGCATTGCGGCCGTTCTCGCGGGTGCTTACCAGCATCAGGTTGGCGTCCATACCGGCTTTGCGGGCAAAGGCCACAAACAGGGCCGAGAGGTCTTTACAATCTCCCAGGCGGGTGTTCAGGGTTTTGGATGCACGCTGCGGCACATAAGCCCCCTGCCGGAAAGAAACCGAGCTGTAGGCAATATGCTCCTCTATATACTCATAAATGCGTTTGGCCTTTTCCCAGTCTGTAAGCTGCTGTGCGCCCTTGGGAAAAATTTCACTGAACGCGGCGTTCAGGTCAAAATCTTCCCGGCACTGCATGCGGGTAAGGTCGCTGTACCACTCGGCTATAACATCCCACGACTTTACGGTTGATACGTGCAGCACCTGCCCTATATCATCAATATTGGGCATATAGCTTTCCCGCTTAAAGGCAGGCACATTCTTCATTTCCCAGGTGTACATGTGAAAATTCTCATGCTCGCTTTCCACCGGCTTGGCGGTGCTGTTCTGGAACACGTAGTAAATGGGCAATGTTTTGGCAATCAGCATGCTATACCTGGCCAGGGTGGTAGGTACAGAGGCGGAAAAGTAAAATTTATCCCAGTACTCGCGGCCCAGGCGCCCTATGCCATAGCTGCTGATCTTGTAGTTGTAGTAAATAGCATCGCCGTTTTCCAGCTTGGTGTACACAATCTGGTTATCATATGTTTCGGCCGGCACCCGTGCGCCATTGGCCTTTATTACCTCTGCTTTTATAATACTTACATCCTGGTATACGCTGTTATAGGGCACTGATATTTCTTTCCAGCGGTCAATACCATCATTATTATTAATGTACACCGCTGTGCTGATCATTTGCTCATTGGCGCCCTCCGGGTACAGCACCACATTCTTTTCATCAAAAATGTAGTAGTAGGATTTGGTGGTATCTTTCGGCTGCTTCAGGGCTTTGCTTACTTCTTCATACGTATCAAGCTTGGGAAAATAAGAGAATACATCCGGCTTTTTTTCCAGCTCCCTTATTTTCCGGCGGTAACTGGTGCCCCCTGCATACTGCACCAGGGCTTTCTGGTAATAGGCCAGCGCCTGCCTGCGGTCGTTCTTCTGCTGGTAGCAGGTGGCTATTTCGCCCAGTATGCGGTGGGAGTAAGGGCTAATGCCATGCGCCTGCTCCAGGTAATAAATGGCAGAGTCGTACTGCTGGCGGGAGAAAAAGTATTCTGCCAGCGGATCGTAGGAAGCTGTTTCATAAGGGGCCAGGTTCAGCAGCGCTTTCAGCATGGCAATGCCTTTATCGGTCTGGTTCTGCTCAAAATATTCCTGGGCCAGGGTTTTCATTACCTGGTAGGAATAGTTGTCCTTTATATACTTTTCCATTACCTGCACTGCAGATGCAGGATCTTTCAACATGCTTTTGTAATACTGCTCCATGGCCATAACTACCTCCTGCCGGTCGGGGTAACGCTCATAGGCTGCTTTCAACAGGGCTACCGTGCTATCCAGCTTTTCCATGTAAGCGTAAATGGCTACCCGTTTAAGGTCCGTAAGCTCTGTAGGCCCCTGCAAAGCCACCATTTTATTTACTATTTCCAGCTCTTCCGCATATTTCTTTTCCCCATCCAGCTTTTGGGCATTGCTGTACAGCACCCAGTAGTTTTCCGGGGCCATTACCTTCATTTTCTCGTCCAGCTCCTGCTCTTCGGTACGGTCATATTTGCTGGAGAGGGAGGCGGAGTACTGCTGCAGCACAACCGGGTCATCGGGGTATTGCAGGTACAGCTTATGCATTACGGCCTTTGCCTTGTCATATTCCTGGTTGCGCACATACACCTTGCTGAGCAGGCAGGCATAGGCAGGGTCCTGCGGATATTGCTCCATACGATGGCGGAAAAAATCTTCTGCAAAATGCACAACGGTTTGCGGTGCGCCGGTAGTGGTATCGGGCTGGTAGGCCTGTACCTTGCTGGTGCTGCTGATGTGCGGCAGGCTGTTATATTTTTCGTCGGTAAGGCGTACAATAAAGTTGGGCATGTTATTGCCGTCTGTAAACCCTATCTGCACCAGCACGCGGTTATAGCCTTTGTGCAGGTGGCAGCGGGCTTTGTAAAAATCCAGCTCCGTAGCCCGTTCTTCGGCGTCGGCCAGCATCAGCTTATCGTTCAGCCACACTTTCAGCGCGCCGTTGCCGCCCAGGCATAACAGGGCGTCCTGCTCCTGGTCGGATAGTACATAGGTTTGCGCATACCCTACCGCATTGGAGGCCGGGAAGGCGCTGCCCACAAATACCCAGCCCTGCTGAGTGGTATGCAGCGGCGTGAACCAGTCAATAGGCGCATTGTTGTAGGATATAAAACCTTTGCCGCTGGCGGGCTCTTTTACCGGCGGGTACTCCTTGTTAAAACCGCTTCCGGATATATTGTCAAAAGGCCCGGCAAACTGCCAGTCTTCCAGCGCGCCCATTTTCGGGTACATGCGCTTTGACTGTTCCTGCTGCTGGCAGTAGAACAGGTGATAGCCCTTGAAATAATTGGCGGCGGCCCGTATGGAGCCATTCATGGCCGTGTCTGCAGACAGGCGTTCCAGGTTGGCCAGCAGCTTGCCTTTTTTCTTGCCATACTCACCCAGTATGGCATAATTGAACCATAATGCATACACGTAAGACTCCGGCTGGCTCCACTGGTCCAGCGGGTCGGGGTACTTTTCCAGGTAGCGTGTGCCAATACCGTCATAGGTTTCCAGCATAATGAGCGTAGCTACCGCATTATCCCGGTTAACATTGTTTTTGATGGCTTTTAAAAGCAGCTCCCGCGCATGCTTAACGTCGTTGTGGTGCAAAGCGTCCCAGGCTTTTTCATAATCACCGGCTAACAATGTAAAGGGTAACAATAACAATACAATAACCCCCACTTGTCGTAGAAAGAACTTCATAAAAAGGTATAAGGATTTGATTTACTAATTAAAAAGTAATATAAATATATGAAATTTTTACATGTTTACTGCTTTCTTAAACTGCATGCTGTGCAGTTTATAATAAAAACCTTCTTTTTTCAGCAGCTCCTCATGGGTGCCCATTTCCCGTATTTCTCCTTTATCCAGCACTATAATGCGGCTGGCTTTGCTGATGGTGCTCAGCCGGTGGGCGATAATAATGGAGGTGCGGCCCGCTATCAGCTTGTCTATGGCCTGCTGTATCAGCATCTCGGACTCGGTATCTACCGAAGAGGTGGCCTCATCCAGTATGAGGATGGAGGGGTTGTACAGCAGTGCGCGCACAAAAGAGATCAGCTGCCGCTGGCCCAGTGAAAGGGTGCTGCCTCTTTCCATTACCGGGTAATCGTACCCGCCGGGCAGCTGCATAATAAAGTCATGCATGCCTATGAGGCTGGCTGCATGCGTTACCTGCTCCCGGGTAATAGCCGGGTTGCGGAGGGTAATATTTTCATAAATAGAGCCGGAGAACAGGAACACATCCTGCAGCACCACGCCTATTTTGCTGCGCAGCGCCGCCAGCGTATAGTCCTGTATGTTAATACCGTCTATTTTTATAGCGCCTTTCTGTATTTCGTACAGGCGGTTCAGTATGCTGATGATGGTGGTTTTGCCTGAGCCCGTGTGGCCTACAATGGCAACGGTTTCGCCGGGTTTGGCATGAAAGGAGATGTCTTTTAGCACATACCGGTCTTCTGTGTAGGCAAAAGACACCTGGTCAAACAGGATGTCGCCCTGCATGTGGGTGGCCTGCTGCCGGCCTTTGTCTGCAATATGCTCGTTGCTGTCCAGCACTTTAAACACACGTTCGCTGGCAACCATGCCCATCTGCAGCGTGTTAAACTTATCGGCCAGTATGCGCAGCGGGCGAAACAGCAGGTTCAGGTACATGATAAAGGCAATCATTACCCCCTGTGTTACCTCGTAGCTTAATACTTTATTGGAGCCCCACCATACCATTAATCCCAGGGAAATGGCCAGTATAATTTCCACTACCGGGTAAAATATAGAGTAGGCGAAAATAGCCTGGATATTGGCTTTGCGGTGTTCTTTATTAATCTGCTTAAAGCGGGCATACTCCCTTTTTTCAGCAGAAAAGGCCTGCACCACCACCATGCCGGTAATGTGCTCCTGTACAAAGGCGTTCAGGGCGGCCACGGCATTTCTTACGGCGTGGAAAGATTTATTCACGCTTTCCTTGAACATCCAGGTGGCAATGATCAGCACGGGAAAAGGCGACAGGCTGATGAGCGTAAGCCGCCAGTCTTCCACCAGCATTACCACCAGTATGGCCACGATCATAAGCAGGTCGGCTACAATGGAAATAATGCCTTCGGAAAAAACGTCGTTAATAGCTTCTATATCGTTAATGGTACGGGTTGTAAGCGTGCCAATGGGTGTTTTGTCAAAAAAGGAAAGGTTCAGGCGCACCACTTTTTTGTATACCGCTACCCGCAGATCCCTTATTACTGATTGTCCCAGCCAGTTGGTAAGGTAAGAGAACAGAAAGCGCACCGCGGTTTCCAGCAGCAGCAGGCCTATTTGCACAATAGTAATGATGATGAGCATCCGCATCCACTGGCTGCTGATGTATTTATCAACGGTAACCTGTATCAGGTAGGGGCGCAGGGGCGACAGCACGGCCAGCACAATGGTAAGCGCCATGGATAAGTAAAAGGAGCCTTTATAGGGTACTGCAAAAGAGAAGAGGCGCCGTAACAAACTGAAGTCAAAAATCCGCTTGATAGTTAATTTCTCCATGAGTGATGCAAACCTACGGCTTTTTACGGAAACTAAAACGCCGGCGGTCCGCCAGGAAGCAGCACTTGAAATATTGCTTGTTTCCCGGTGAACCGCCGGCGGTATATTATAGCGTATAACCTGCTTACTTATCTTCCTTCATGATCTGTTTATAAGCCTTTATAAATATGGCGCCCAGGTTTTTATGCGGGGGCACATAATCGCTGAACAGCTCGCGGTTGCGGGCATCGCCGGCAAAGTGGCGGCCCAGGGATGCCCACATATCCACCCAATCCACGTTTTTACCGTTGCGTATCACCTCTTCCAGGCTGCGTATAATGGGCTCATTTACAAAGCGGGTGCCTACCTGCTTGGAAGATACAATGTGCGCATCCGGTGCTTTCTGCAATACCACTGCCAGGTTATGATAGCCGCCGCAGGAGCCCAGCACCACTATTTTGGCCGAGCTTTGCAGGTTATCCAGCGTGGTGTTTACATGGTAGCTATGGCCGCGGTGAATGAACACGGTGGGGTGTATATCTTTTTCGTCCAGGTAGTCGCTCAGTTTCTGAATGGCGTCCTTATCCTGGGGCTCATCCAGCGGCAGGTTGGCAAAAATGGTTACGGGTTTGCCTTTTATGGAGGTAATGGTGGTCCATGAAGCGCCCTTGCTGATATGCCATTCGCTGCTGGGGAAGTTGGTCATAAAGCTGGCGTACGACTCCTGCCCGTCCTTGTCCCCGTAAAAGAACACCTGCTCATACACCCGGCCGCTGTCGCTCATTAACCCGTTAAAATCAACATAATTCACCGGCGGCAGCTTGAATTTAGCTGCCATATCGGAGGCCTTGGCATTATCGTCGCCCTTGCTCACCTGGGTTTCAAACAGGCTGGAAAGCAGCTCGTAAATCACCATGCCGCGCTTATCGTTCTTACGCGATACGAACACATAGTTCTTCTTCACTTCATCGCGCAAAAAGTCAAGCAGCTTGGGATCGCGTATGCTGCCAAAGGAATTGGCCACATCCACCGCATCTTCCAGGTCATCTGTTTTTTCCAGGTTGCTCACATATTTTTTCATGAGGTAGTTGGCATTTTCCGGCGCCATGGATTTCAGGAAGTTATCCAGGGTGTTAAAGCCGGCTGCCATGGCTATGAATTTCTTAAACCGGTCAAAGCTTACCACCATCAACAGGCTGTCGCTGCGGGGCGGTTTCATGCGCGCCATCATCTGGTCGTACAGGCCGGCGTTGCTATGGTTGGTGTAGCTGGAGGTGTACAGCTCCTCCTGGCCGTTCACGATCAGGTAGTACAGTTCCTCCGGCGTAAAGTCTTTTACAATGCGAAAGCGCACGTTCACCGGCTCCTCATGCAGGTCGTTCACTTCCCGAATGTAGCGCAGGGAGCGGGCCTGCATGTTTTCCATCATGGCCTTTAGCCCCAGGGGATGCTCGCCGTTGGTTTTTTTCTGCTGCAGCACTATGGAGGTTTTAACCATCTGCTTAAAGTACGGGTAATCGCTGCTTACAATTCCTTCCAGCGAGTCGATGGTCATGGAGCCGTCTATCAGCTCGTCAATAAAAGGCAGTATGCGGGTTGACTGGCCCGAGTTGCCGATTTTTACGATCAGCTGCACCACGGGGTCCTGGTTCTTTTTAATAGCGGTGGCCACCGGCGTGTAGGAGGTGGCGTAGGTAAGCACCTGGTTGGGATATTTGCGGGCTACTGCGGCCACTACCGAGTCGGTTACCGGGTAGTCGAGATAGTTGCCCACTTCCGCCATTACGGTTTCCAGGTTCTGGAAGGCGTATTTGCCAAACAGCATGCCCCTGGCTTCCTGGTAGCCGGGGTTATCGCGGAACACTTCTATCAGCTTTTCGCCGGCGGTAAAAGACACCTGCTTTACCATGGGCAGTATGCTTTGCCCTTTAATATTGGCGTGCATCATATCGCGGTAAGCCTCAATAATAGAGGGCGCTTCCGCGGGGTCTATCTTATGGTAGGCGCGTTTGTTATTATAATCGTGCAGCACGGTGTACAGGCCGGAGAGATAGAGTATTTTGAGGCGGTGGTCCAGGGCGGTATCAAGCTCAATTTCCACCTGCAAATCATTTACCTGCTTTATAAGGGCATTGGTTACCTGCAGGTTGATGGTAGCATCGTCCGATACTTTTATCATATCGTCTGTCTTCCCGTCAAACTTGTCTGCCGCTGTTTGTTCTTTATCTATGTTGTCGTGAAAACCCTGGCGTCCAATAGGAATATCCACCTTTTGTGCGCCCTGTGCGTATACCAGGGTACCCTGCAGGGCCGCCAGGCATACGAGTATTAAAAATTTCTTCATCTATAAATGTACTTTTCGCTTTCCCTTATAGCAAATTTACGACCAAATTCCTTAATCCCTGTTCCCGCGCTGTTTTTAGATGGTTTCAGATGGCCGGAGTTTAATATCTTGCACAGCATAAAACAGATTATGCAAACCTTTGTAAGCGATCTTTCCGGCCAGCACTTCCCGGTAACCGAAAAAGTGAACGGCCGGGCCATCAGGCGGGAGCTGTTTGCGCTGATAAAAAGGGATCATCCGCATTTTTCCAACAAGTGCAGCCTGGCTATTTCAGAGCTGAACCAGTACCGGCAGCAGTATTATGAAGCCTTTTTTGCCAAGGAGATAGGGGAGCTTACAGAGCTGGAAAAAAACGTACTGGAAAAGCTGCGGAGCCACGAAACCCTTACAGAAAAGCTGGAGGAGGGTATGGAAAATATGCCTCTTTCCTTCGGGCAGCGGCTGGCAGACAGGATTGCCGATTTTGGCGGCAGCTGGACCTTCATTATCCTGTTCCTGGCTTTTATACTGGTGTGGATGGGGCTTAACATTTACTGGCTGCAGAACAAGGGTTTTGACCCCTACCCTTTTATTTTACTGAACCTGCTGCTTAGCTGCCTGGCCGCCCTGCAGGCGCCGCTGATCATGATGAGCCAGAACAGGCAGGAGGAAAAAGACCGGCAGCGGGCCAAGAATGATTATATGATTAACCTGAAGTCCGAGCTGGAAATACGCCTGCTGAATGAAAAGGTTGACCACCTGGTAATGAAGCTGCAGCAGAATATGCTGGAGCTGCAGCAGGGCCAGGTAGAAATGGTGAATGAAATGACCCGGGCCATTAAGAAGTCGTTCACGCAAAAGGGAGATAATCATAAAGATACGAATGGAACCAAATAGCCATATCAACTACGGCGCTGTTCGTATGCCATGGAATTGTTGTAAATTTGCCAGGTTTAAATAACCAGCCGGAACCGAATTAACAATTAGATAATGTTAACTTTCTATTAATGAACCCGGGCGCTGTTTAATTTTGTGCCATCTCAACAAAGTGTAATTGTATGATAGACCAAGCGGTAGTAGGTAAAATATTAGTGGTGGATGATGAGTCGGATATATTGGAAATTATCAGCTACAACCTGAAGTCAGCCGGGTACGACACAGTAACGGCCAAAGATGGCAGCGAAGCCATCCAGAAGGCCCGCATTTTCCGCCCCGATCTTATTATGCTGGATATTATGATGCCTAATAAGAACGGGATTGATACCTGCCGGGAGATCAGAAAAATACCTGAATTTAAAGATACCATGGTGCTGTTTCTCACAGCCCTGAATGATGAAAAGTCTGAAATTGACGGCCTTAACATGGGGGCCGACGATTATATAGCCAAACCCATTAAGCCCAAATTACTGGTAAGCCGTATTAACGCCCTGTTCCGCCGCCTGCATAAAACAGAGGAAACGCAGATGCAGCTTGGCGATTTGATCATTGACCGGGAAAAATTCACCGTTACCTATAAAGGGCAGGAAATTGTGCTGGCCAAAAAAGAGTTTGAGCTGCTGCAGCTGCTGGCCTCCAAGCCCGGCCGCGTATTCCTGCGCAATGAAATCCTGAACCAGGTTTGGGGTACGGAAGTAATTGTTGGCGACCGCACCATTGATGTACACATCCGTAAAATACGCCAGAAAATAGGTATCGACCTGGTAACCACCGTAAAAGGCGTAGGTTATAAGTTTGAAATGTAGGGGAAAGCGGAAAGCATAAAGCTGCCTGCCGTTTGCTGTTTTTTCTTTTTTATTTTATAACGCCCTGCGCCAGGCCGGTTACATTGCCTGCATTTTCAACTTTTACTTTTGCTTTTTACTTTTTGCCTTTTGCTTTTGCTTTCAGCTTTACGCTTTTTTAACCATGCCTTCTGCTTCTAAAAAAATTACCTTAATTTCCCGTTATTACAATAATTACTCACTTTGGAGTATGTTTAAAGCAAAGAACTTATCCCCCCAGAAGCTGGCAGGATTTACCGCGCTTATTATATCTGCCGTAATAGCGCTTGGCAGCCTGGTCGCAAACGGTTCATGGCGGTTAACGCTGATAGCCTTTATTCTCACCTTCCTGGTTTCCTATTACCTTTACCTGTACACACTGCAGAACTTTATTTACCGTAAAATAAAGCTCATTTACAAATTCATTTACCAAACCAAGGCCTCAAAACGGGAAGAGTTTTTTAACAAGAACATACTGCCCCTTAAAACCATTGATGAAGTAAGTGAGGACGTAGAAAAGTGGGCCATCCAGAAAAAGGAGGAACTGGACAGCCTGCGCCGTAACGAAGCGTTCCGCAAAGAGTTTTTGCTGAACCTGAGCCATGAGCTGAAAACGCCCATTTTTGCCGTGCAGGGCTACATACACACCCTGCTGGACGGCGCTGTGGAAGATCCGAGCGTGAACAAGGTATTCCTGAAAAACGCCACCAAGAACATCGACCGCCTTTGCCACCTCATAGATGACCTGGATGAAATATCCAAGCTGGAAAGCGGGGAAATGACCATTAACAAGGAAACCTTTGTGATACAGGATATGATAAAGGATGTTTTTGACACCCTCTCCCTCAAAGCCAATACAAAGGGCATTAAGTTCAATATTAAAAAAGGCTGCGAAGCGCCCGTGGCTGTGCAGGCCGATAAGGAAAAGATACGCCAGGTGCTCATGAACCTGGTGGACAACTCCATTAAATACGGTAAAAACGACGGCCATACCATTGCCAGCATTTATGTAATGGACGATAAACAGGTGCTGGTAGAGATCTCCGATGATGGCCTGGGCATTGCCGAAGAGCACCTGCCCCGGGTGTTTGAGCGCTTTTACCGTACCGACCGCGCCCGCAGCCGCGATATTGGCGGCACCGGCCTGGGGCTGGCCATTGTAAAGCATATCATAGAAGCCCACAACCAAACCATTAACGTACGCTCCAAGCTTGAAATAGGCTCCACCTTCGGCTTTACCCTGGAAGCAGGCAAGGATTAGCAGCGGCATTTGCATATCTGCCTGCTGGCGCATTACTTTGCTGCCATTAATGTTAACCGGCAACAAATATGACGAGCCTACGCCTTTACCGGGAGCAGCAGACCAGCTGGCCTGGCAGGCATTTACAGGCAGGGGCGATAATGCTGCCTTTGAATGGCTGTACCGGCACTTCATTCACACCCTGCTGGATTACAGCTATAAAATATGCGGTGAAAAAACGCTGGCGGAAGATGCTGTTCAGAATGTTTTCACCTACCTGCTGCTGCACCGCCGGCAGCTGCCCCTTCCCCAATCCATTAAATTCTATTTGCTGCGCTGCGTGCGCAATGAGCTGCTAAAGCTGCTGCGCAGGCGCCGCCGTACCCTGCCTGCCCGGGAGCTGTTTGATGCGGTGCTGCACCTGCAGCCTGCCGCTCACACCTCTGCGCTGGACGCCTTTTTGCAAAAAGACCAGCTGGCCGCTTTACAACAATATATTCAGCAGCTGCCCGCCCGCCAGAAAGAGGTGATTTACCTGCGCTTTTTTCATGGCCTCACCTATGCCGAAATTGCGGTGATCATGCAAATAGACCAGAAATCGGCTTACAAAACCGTATACAAAGCCCTGGAAACCCTGCGGCAAATAATGCCCGGCCCTGCCCTTGCCTGGCTGCTGCTCCTGCATAATTCCCCGTTCTAAAAAAAAATTTGCGCCGGAGGGATAAAAACGGCGCTTCGCATACTCTGTGTCAGAAAATGGCCGGCCTGTATGAAAACAACTGCTGCCTATAGCGCTTATACTGCCTGGGACCTGGCGCTCGACGATGATTTTATCCGCTGGGTAAAAACGCCGGAGGCGGGGGATAATGCCTTCTGGGAACAATTCCTGGCCGTTTACCCACACAAAGCCGCTGCCGTGCAGCAGGCCCGTGCGCTGCTGCTGCATTATACTTTTGCCCCTGCGCAGGTAGATGCCGCTGTGGTGGAAAACATATGGCAACAGCTGCAGCAAACCCAAACAGGCTTGCAGCAACGCCGGCCAATACTGCGCAGGCTAGGCCGGCAGTGGCGTTATGCAGCCGCCGTGCTTATACTGGTGATGGCCGGCGTATTCGGCTACCGTTACTTGCAGCCGGTAAATACCAGCATCGTAACCGCCGCGGGAGAAATGCGCCGCATCACCTTTGCCAACGGCACACAGGTGGTGCTAAACCAGCTTTCCCGGCTGCAGTACAGCAGCCGGCATCCTTACACGGTGCAGCTGGAAGGGGAAGCCTGGTTTTCCGTACAGAAAAGGGCCGGCGCCCCTGCATTCACCGTGCAATGCAGCCGGGGTAATATACAGGTGCTGGGCACCGCTTTTAATGTAAATACACAGCAGCGCCATTTAAAAGTAGTGCTGGAGCAGGGCGCCGTACAGGTAATACCTGCCAACCCCGCGTGGCCGGCAAAAAAAATGCAGCCCGGTGAAATGGTGGTGATGGATGCACAGGGTATGCGCAGCAAACAGGTGCAGGCAGCGTGGTACACTGCCTGGCGCAATAACCGGCTGGCGTTTACAGATGCGCCGCTGGCAGATATATTCACGTTCCTTACAGATACATACGGATGGCATTTCACTATAGACAGGCAGCTAACGCTATCGAACAAACGTTTTAACGGCACCGCGCCGGCAAACGCGCCGGAGCTGCTGCTGGAGAAGATCAGCACCGTTTACCAGCTGCATACGGAGCGCCGGGCAGATACAGTATTTATCAGCAAAAAAAGCAGGCCATAGTTAGTACACAATAGCAATAATAAATATTCCAGTTATGAAGAACATCTTACCCAAAAGATGCTCCGGGCGTTTATTTTTCCTGGGGTGCTGCCTTTGCATTCAGCAGGCAGCCGCTGCCCAGGACCTTTCCTGGAACAACCACTGGGAACAGCGCCAGGGCAAAACAACACCCCGCAGCATGCTGCTTACAGATGCCCTTTCCGGCATAGCAACACGCTACCATGTTACTTTTGACTATGATACGGAAGCGTTGCGGCAAAAGCAGGTAACCTCCGAAAAAGTGCTGCAGCACCTGCGCAGCCACCGACAGTACGCCACGCTTGACGCCCTGCTGAAAGACCTGCTTGCTCCCTTTGGTATGAAAGTAAGGCAGTTTGGCAACAGCTACACCATTTACAAGCCGGCGCCGCCTGCAACACAGCCCGGCGGCAACATAACGCCCGCCGGTACTGCGCCGGCTGATACCACCATCCGTGGCAGGATCATATCTGCCGACGGGCAGCCGCTGCCCGGTGTAAGTGTGCTGGTAAAAGGCAGCAACAAGGGCGTTGTGTCGGATGCCGACGGCACCTACCATTTACAGGTGCCGGACCACAATGCCATACTGGTGTACCAGTACATTGGCTTTGAGCCGCGCGAGCTGGCAGCGTCGGACAAAGCCACCGCCAGCGTAACGCTGCAATCCGGCACCAGCTCCCTTTCAGAAGTGGTAGTAACCGGCTATACCACCCAGCAAAAGAAAGATATTACCGGCTCTGTGGCAGTGGTGAACACCAAGGACCTGCTTTCCACGCCTGCCGGCAACTTTGGCCAGCAGCTGCAGGGCCGCGCGGCCGGCGTAACAGTTACCAGTAACGCGGCGCCGGGCGCAGGCGTGGCTATACGCATACGCGGTATAGGCACTATTAATGATAACGGCCCCCTGTATGTGATTGACGGCGTATCTACCCGCAGCCAAAGCCTGAACAGCTTAAACCCGAACGATATTGAATCCATACAGGTATTGAAAGATGCCGCATCTGCCTCTATATACGGCGCACAGGCCAGTAACGGCGTAGTGATCATCACTACCAAAAAAGGCAAGGCCGGCGTATCGCGCATTTCCTATGACGGCTATTACGGCATGCAGTACCCCGGCAAAGGCCCGGATATGCTGAATACAAATGAATGGGCCAACCTCATATGGACCAGCCTTAAAAACGCCGGGCAGGTTAGCGGCAACGGCAATCCCAACCACCCGCAGTTTGGCAACGGCCCTGAGCCGGTTATTCCCTATTACATACTGCCGGCCGGCAAAGCCCAGGGCACGGTAGATGAAAGCCAGTACGACCTGCTCACCAACCAGATTGTGCGGGCTAACCAGGCCGGTACGGACTGGTACGGGGAAATATTTGCGCCGGCATCTATTCAAAACCACCAGGTTACAGGCAGCGGTGGTTCTGAAAAAGGCAACTATGCATTTGGGCTGAACTATTTTAACCAGCAGGGCATTTTAAAGTACACCAACTTTAAGCGCTATTCCGCCCGTATTAATACGGAGCTTACCGTAAAAAAGAATATTAAGTTCGGGGAGAACCTGCAGATCGCTTTTACAGAATCAACCGGCGGCAACTATGCCAGCGGCGAAGGCAATGCCATTGTGCAGGCCATGCGCGTGCCGCCTATTATACCGGTGTATGATATACAAGGCAATTTTGCGGGCAGCCGGGGAGCCGGCCTTGGCAACTCATCCAACCCGTATGCATTATTATACCGCGGCAAGGATAACAAAAACAAAGGCTTCCGCGCTTTCGGCAACGCGTATACGGAAATAACCATTCTTAAAGGACTGCAGTTCCGCTCCAGCTTTGGCATTGATTACACCAACAGCACCGCCTACAGCTTCTCCTACCTGAACCCCGAACATTCGGAGCCTGCTGCCAACAATGCATTCAACGAATCGTCCAACTACAACCTGCGTTGGGTATTTACCAATACGCTCAATTATAAAAGGGTATTTGGCTTTCACTCCGTAAATGTGCTGCTGGGCACAGAAGCCATTTCAGAAAACGGCCGTAACCTTGCCGCGGGGCGTTTCAACTACTTCAGCAACTCACCATTGATCTGGAACCTGAATAACGGCGACCCCAGTACGCAAACCAACAGCAGCACCCGTTCGCAAACAGCGCTGGCCTCTATGTTCGGCCGTGTTGATTATGCTTTTCACGATAAATACCTGTTTACCGGCATCCTGCGCAGGGATGGGGTTTCGCGCTTTGCGCCGGACCACCGCTACGGCATTTTCCCTGCGGCCAGCGTAGGCTGGCGCCTGTCTGAAGAGCCTTTTCTTAAATCTGTGCCCTGGCTGGATGAGCTGAAGCTGCGCGCGGGCATTGGCGCTACCGGCAACCAGGAAATTCCGCGCGCCTATAACTATGCATACGAATACGGCACCAGCCCCGGCACCTCTAACTATGACCTAGGCGGCACCAGCAACAGCACGGTTATCGGTTACTATCTTGCCAACTTAGGCAACCCGGAAACAGCCTGGGAATCTACTGTAATGACTAACATTGGCCTGGACCTTTCCATACTCAAAGGCCGGCTGGAAGTGAATGCGGAAGTGTATGACCGCCGCACCAACGGCATGCTTACGCAGCCGCAGCTCACGGCGCTGGCCGGCCGCGCCAATGCCCCTTTTGTAAACATTGGCGATATGAAAAATACCGGTATTGACCTGAACCTGGATTACCGGGATAAAATAGGTGGCGATTTCCGGTATGAGGTAGGCCTTACCTTCAGCCACTACAAAAATGAAGTGCTTCGTTTGGGCGACAGCGGTACCGAACAGATATTCAGCGGCGGCACCCGCTACGGCACCATTACCTTAACCGAAAAAGGACAGCCCGTATCTATGTTCTACGGCTACCGGATAGAAGGTATTTTCCAGAATACAGATGAAGTAAAGAACCATGCACAGCAAACCGGCATGGATAAAAACAACCCGGCCAAGTTTGTAGGAAAATATAAGCTGAAAGATATAGACGGCGATGGCGTGGTAACCCTGAACGACCGTACCTTCATTGGCAACCCGCACCCCGATTTTACCTATGGCCTTAACATTAGCCTGGCCTGGCGCAACTTTGACCTGAACCTGTACGTATACGGCTCCCAGGGCAACGATATTTACAACATTACAAAGTACTATACCGATTTTCAAACCTTTGCCGGCAACCGCAGCAAGCGTATGCTGTACGACTCCTGGACACCGGACAACCGCGATGCAAAGCTGCCCATACTGGATGCCAACGATAATATCAGCAACGGCATTTCCCATAGCTACTATATAGAGAACGGCTCTTACCTGCGCGCCAAAAACCTGCAGATCGGCTATACGCTGCCGGCCTCCCTTTTACAGCGGGTAAAAATTGAGCAGCTGCGGCTGTATGTGCAGGCCACCAACCTGTTTACCATTACCGGCTACAGCGGGCTTGACCCGGATATTATGAATGCCACTTTTGACGGCAGCGGCGATTTGAACAAAGGCGTGGACTACGGTTTTTACCCCAACGCCCGGCAGGTGCTGGCAGGCGTTTCACTTACTTTTTAATGTGTACTGTTAAAACCATTTTTATGCAACAACTATGCAAACCATATAAGAAAATAGCGCTTATAGCAGGCAGCTGCATATTGCTGTTCAGCCACCTGCAATGTTCAGACAGTTTCCTGGATAAGCAGCCGCTGTCGCTGGACCAGACAGCCCTGGCAAATAAAAAAGGAGTGAATGCCATTCTCATAGGCGCCTACTCGTTACTGGATGGTATTGGCGCCGGCGGCAGCTATGAGCAAACCGCCTCTAACTGGAGCTTTGGCAGCATACGCGGCGGCGATGCGCATAAAGGCGCTGACCCCAGCAGCCAGCCCGATATAAATAATATTGAAAGGTATGAGTCAAACCCAACGGATAATTATTACCTGGGCAAATGGCGCACGGTGTATGAAGGTGTGCTGCGCGCCAATAATACGCTGAAAGTACTGCGCCTGGCGCAGGATATGACTGAAGACGAAAAGCTGAATGTAACCGCGCAGGCGCGCTTTCTGCGGGGCTTCTATCATTTTGAAGCCAAAAAATTATGGAATAATGTGCCTTACCTGGGCGACAGCATTACAGACCTCAACCCCAAAATACCGAACGACAGGGATATATGGCCGGAGATTACCGCCGACCTCCGGTTTGCAGCAGATAACCTGCCGGAAACACAGGATATGATAGGACGGGTGAATAAATGGGCCGCCACTGCCTTTTTAGCAAAAGCGTATATGTACCAGCGTAAGTTTGCCGAAGCCAAACCCCTTATTGAAGCGGTGCTAACCAACGGCAAAAACTCGCGCGGCGTAAAATACCAGCTGAACGCCTGCTTCCACGACAACTTTAACCCTGCTACCAAAAACAGCCCCGAAGCCATACTGGAAGCACAAACCTCTGTGAACGACGGCGCAGGCGGCGCCAACGGCAACCACGGCGATATGCTGAACTATCCCTACACGGGCGGGCCAGGCAAATGCTGCGGCACCTTTCAGCCCAGCCAGGACCTGGTAAACTCCTATAAAACAGACGTGAACGGGCTGCCTTTGCTCACCACTTATAATAATGAAGATGTAAAAAATGATGAAGGCATTGCCTCAGACCAGCAATTTACCCCTTATACAGGGCAGCTGGATCCGCGGCTCGACTGGACCGTTGGCCGCAGGGGCATTCCCTACCTTGACTGGGGCCCGCACCCCGGCGCCGCATGGATCCGCAACCAGTCTTATGCCGGCCCTTACAGCCCTAAAAAGAACGTGTACTATAAGGAGCAGCAGGGCAAATTTTCAGACGCCTCCAGCCCTACCAGCGTGGCCAATAACGTAAAGCTGCTGCGCCTGGCCGAAGTAATATTGTGGGCCGCTGAATGCGAAGCGGAAATTGGCGACCCTGACAAAGCCCGCACCTATGTGAACATGCTGCGTGCGCGCGCCCGCAACGGTTGCTATGTGCAGCAGCCGGACGGTACGCCTGCCGCCAATTATTATGTAGATGTGTATAAAACACCCTGGACATCGCGCGATGAGGCGCTGCGGGCCATACGCTTTGAGAACAAGCTGGAGCTGGCCATGGAAGGGCACCGCTTTTTTGACCTGGTACGCTGGGGCGTTGCAGATACGGAATTAAATGCTTACCTGGCTGCAGAATCCACCAAAAGAGTATATCTTAAAGGCGCCACGTTTACAAAAGGGGTAGATGAATATTACCCCATACCACAAACAGAAATACAAAACAGCTATGTGAACGGGCAGCCCACGTTGCAGCAGAACCCGGGGTACCATTGAGCGTTCAAAAAAAGTAACTGAACCGGCAGCTTTGTATCATAACATCAAACACATAAGCATTAACGGAAAAAGATAAACTAACAATAATGATTATACGGAAGCACATTATGAAAACAGCAGCGGGCGCTATGGCGGCGATGATGCTGCTGTTTGCGCCTGTAAAAAAGACTGCGGCACAGCAGGGCAGCAGCTACGACATTTGTATTTACGGCGGCACCGCGGCAGGCGTAATTGCCGCATACACGGCAAAAAAAATGGGTAAAACCGTACTGCTTATTGAGCCGGGCGCCCACCTGGGTGGTATGACCACCGGCGGGCTGGGATTTACCGACATTGGCAACAAGTACGCCATCAGCGGGCTGGCCAGGGATTTTTACCGGCGCGTAGGCAGGCACTATGGCAAATTTGAGCAATGGGTGTTTGAGCCGCACGTAGCAGAGGAGATCATTAACAGCTACATTCAAAAAGCACAGGTGCCGGTGCTGTACCATTACTACATCACAAACGCAGCAAAAACGCAGGGCAGCATACAATCCATTACACTTACCAAAGCCGCCGGCACGGGCGCCACACAAAGAACCATACAGGCCAAAATGTTTATTGACTGCAGCTATGAAGGCGACCTGATGGCAAAAGCCGGCGTAAGCTACGCGGTAGGCCGCGAAGCCAACAGCCAGTATAATGAAACCTATAACGGCGTACAGCTGCTGAACAAGCACCAGTTTGCAGACGGGATTGACCCGTACAAAATACCCGGTAAGCCCGAAAGCGGGCTGGTATGGGGCATTAGCCCCGAGCCGCTGGCGCCGCACGGCAGCGGCGATAAAAAGGTGCAGGCCTATAATTTCCGTATATGCCTTACCAATGATCCCGCTAACCGTATACCCATTACCAGGCCCGATAACTATGACTCCACGCAGTTTGAGCTGGTGTTGCGCTACATGCAAAAAACGCCCTGGAAAAGCCTGTCGGCTGGTTTGAAAATAGACCTCATGCCCAATCATAAAACAGATATTAACAACAACGGTCCTATATCAACAGACATGATAGGCATGAGCTATGATTACCCGGAAGCAGATTATGCTACCCGGCAAAAGATCATTAAAATGCACGAAGATTATGACAAAGGGCTGCTGTATTTCCTGGGCCATGACAGCCGCGTGCCTGAAAACCTGCGCCGGCAAATGCTGCAATGGGGCTACCCTAAAGATGAATATACCGACAACGGCAACTGGACCTTTCAGCTGTACATCCGTGAAGCGCGCCGCATGACAGGCGATTATGTAATGACCCAGGCCAACTGCGAGGGACGCGCCAAAGTACAGGATGGCATTGGGATGGCCGCCTACACCATGGACTCGCATAACTGTGAGCGCGTAGTGGTGAACGGCATGGTAAAAAATGAAGGCGATGTGCAAATGGGCACACCCGGCCCCTACCCTATCAGCTACCGTGCATTAATACCAAAAGCAAATGAATGCACCAACCTGCTGGTACCGGTTTGCCTGTCGGCCACACACATTGCCTATGGCTCTATCCGCATGGAGCCGGTGTTTATGGTACTGGGGCAGTCAGCTGCAGCTGCTGCCGTAATGGCCATTAACAATAAAAAAACCGTGCAGGATATTGATGTAAGTGCCTTACAGCAAAAGCTAAAGCAGGATCCCCTGGCGGACGGCAGCATACCGGAAGTGCTGGTAGATGATGCAGATACCGCTTATATAACACGCACAGGCAGCTGGCAAAAAGCAAAAGTGCCCGGCAACTACGGCATGTCGCTGTTGAGCGCAGCCGCCGGCACAGGCAATAACTCCGTACGCTTTACACCGCCCATGCAGCGCAACGGGCGCTATACCATTTACTATTATAACACCAGCCATAAAGACAAAGCGCCGGCAGCTGCATTTACCATTACCGCCGGCAGCCAAAAGAAAACAGTAACGCTGCCCCTGCAGCAGAACGGAAATGAATGGCTGCCGCTGGGCACCTTTGCCTACACCAAAGGCAAGCCCTATTATGTGGATATTAGCCTGCCTGCAGGCGCCCAGGGCGAGCTGCCGGCCGATGCGCTGCTGTTTGTACCGGAATGATTAATAAGCGCACCATTGTGCCGGGGCTGATCAAAAAGAATGTAAAATCATAAATGTAAAATCTAAAATGTAAAAGTGAAGCTCAACTAACATAATACTGTAGCTGGTTTTGTGGCATTTTTACTTTTACATTTAGCATTTAAAATTTTACATTTTACATTTTACATTCTTTTTGATCAGCTCCTTTACTTATACACTTTGTCTAATTAAAACCGGAACTGCAGGCGGCAGGTGAAAATGTTGTCTGCAACGTCGGACGTATAGCCATCCAGGTCTGTTACCTCATTGCGCACCAGGTCGTACCAGAAAACAATTTTCAGGTGCTCATTCATATAGTACAGGTAGCCGCCGCCAAAGGTATCGTAGCGTATATCCGCCTCCGTTGTATTGCTGCCCGGCTGGCCTACCTGGTGGCCGTGTACTTCCCGGTTAGGATCGTACCAGTCGTATTTCAGCGCCAGCTGGTGCTGCTCGCTGCCCAGGTGCTGCAGAAAATAAATGTAGGCGCCGTCAAACTTGCGTACATACAGCGGTTGCAGGTGGCCGCCGGCATCTACGGGTATTACGCCCGGTGTTTCGCTGGCAGCGGCAGTGGCGGTTTGAGTGCCGCGTATATACTCCGCCCGCAGCTCGGTAAAGCCTTTACGGTTAGGTATTTTCCACTGCACATCAGCCCCGTAATAATGCCGGGGCGCTATTTTGCCTTCATTGGCTGCCGTGGAATCCACGTTAAAGCCCGCAGCGCCGCCGGAGCGGTATATGTACCGGGTGAACTGCTGCATGCCGCCATACAGGCATGATATGCCGGCGGAAAGCCGCATGCCGCGCGCGTTCAGCGGCAACGGCTTCAGGCTTATACGCGCTATAAGATCTTTATGGCTGTCAAAATCCGTTGTGCTGGTAAGGCCCTGCCCGTTGAAAAGGCCGGCGTCTATTTTCAGGTATCGCAAAGGATGGTCTTTGCCGCGGGGTTCAAAGCTGATCATAGCGCCCAGGTCGCGCTCCGTTTTCATAAGCAGCTGCGACATGCGGCCTCTTTCCGGGCTTTCCCTGTCGGCAGAGCTCAGGTTCACCTCATACCCGAAGGGGCGGGCAAACATACCGGCGGATATAGACAGCACATTCCATTTATTCTCAAAAAAACGGCCGTAAAAGTCACGGATAAAAACGCCCCGCTCTGTTCCATCAAACTGAAAGGCAAACTGCACAATGGGCATATTATCCTTGCCATACCGCTCATAATCCAGGCGCAGGCGGCCGCGGCGCAGCATAAAACGGTTGTTTACGGCAGCGGGGAAGTCGCCGCCGGCAAAGCTTTTGGCGCCTTTACTGCCGGCATACTGGAACTGCGGCTGTATATAGCCGCTGAAGCGCAACGCATCATACTTTTTGTACATAGAGAACACGCCCTTACCCAGTTCGGTAGTGGTATCAATCATATCCATCAGGAACTGGGCCCTGGCAGCTGCAGACAATAACAGCAACAGACATAACACTGCAAAGCGCCTTGATATTCGCATAGTTGACAGCTATTTTGGCGCAAATGTAGAAGAAATGTATTTAAAACCTAAAACTGGAAATAAATGGGTATCATGGGCTGCGTGGTCTTTACCTGTATCAGCAGCCATATAAACACTACCAGTATGGCTACGCTGCCTGCTACCGGCACCCGGGCCAGCGCTTTTTCCATTACCCGCTGTCCGCCGCCGGCTGTTACAAAATGCAGCGCAAAACCCAGCAGCATTAAGGCAAATACAGCGGTGTAGCCCTGGTACAAATCGTACCAGATACCGGGCTGAAAGTCGTACACCACCTGGTGTATGAGCGCCCAGGCATCATGAAAGGTGGCTGCCTTAAAAAATATCCAGCAAAAACATACAAAGTGGAAGGTGATTAAAATGCCCAGCACCTTAAAAAAGTATTTGCTAAAACCGGTGTACACTTTACCGGTGCGCTTCAGCCAGTCTATCCGCACCTTATCAATACCCAGGGCCACCCCATGCAGGCCGCCCCAGAAAATAAAGTTCCAGCTGGCGCCATGCCAGAAACCGCCTATCAGCATGGTCAGCGCCAGGTTTACATACTGGCGGAATTTGCCTTTGCGGTTACCACCCAGGGGAATATACAGGTAATCGCGCAGCCAGGAAGAAAGGGAAATATGCCATCTTCTCCAAAACTCGGTAATGGAAGCGCTCTGGTAAGGCGTGGCAAAGTTGGGCGGTATTTTAAACCCGGTCCAGCGGGCAATGCCAATGGCCATATCGGAATAGCCGGAAAAATCGCAATAAATCACCAGCGCATATCCGTACACGCCCAGCAGGCATTCCAGGCCAGTGTGCCTGGAGGGATCATCGAAAATATACTGTACAAAGTTGAGGTAAATAAAATCGGAGATTACGATCTTCTTAAACAGCCCGCTGATAATAAGGTACATGCCGGCGCCTACATCCTCCCGGTCCAGCACATAAGGCTGCGATATTTGCGGAATAAAATCCGCCGCACGCACAATAGGCCCCATCATGAGCTTGGGGAAAAACGAGAGAAAGAAGAGGTAATCCATAAAATTGTTTACCGGCGGAAACTCTTTGCGGTACACATCTATGGTATAGCTCAGGTTCTCAAACGTATAAAAGGAAATGCCAATGGGCAGCAATAAATGTAACGGGCGTATATGCCCGGCCGTTACTTCGTTAATAATACCTATGAAAAAATCGGTGTACTTGAAATAGAAAAGCAGCCCTATGTTAATAATAATGCTGAACACCAGCAGGAACACACGTAATGCATGCCGCTGCGCGCGGTATATCCACCGCGAAAGGTTAAAATCCACAATGGCGGAAAGGATCACCAGCCCTACATAATAGCCGCAGGCCTTGTAAAAGAAATACAGCGAAAACAGGGTAAACACCCATACCCTGCCGGTTTTGCTGCCAGATACCGCCAGGTAGCACAGCAGGAAAATGGCAAAGTAATAAAAGAAAAACGCGCTGTTGAACAGTACCGGATCGCCGGGATCATACAGTAAGGCGGACAGCAATTTATTAACGTCGATCATGGTTTAAAATTTACAGTACAGGCTTTGCCTGCTTTTGCACGGCGCCTGGTTACTGCTTGTATCTGCAGCAGCAGTTACCGGCCGGTCCAGGTACATGGCGTAAGAGCGGCGCAGCGCTTCATACAGCAGGCGCCCCTGCAGCTGGTAACCCCTGGCGTTAAAATGTATATGATCCGGCGCCCAGGCCCCGGCAAAGCTGCTTTTCATAGCCTTGTTCACGGCATTAAAGTTCCAGCAGGCCAGGCCATGCTGGCGGCAATAGTCGATCAGCAGCTGCGTAACCGTGTTAATGGCCGGGTTAGGATAGTACTTTATGCGGTAATAGGTACGGTACTTTTTACCTACTTTTTTCCTGTATGGCCTTTTAGCCGTACGCATGCAATCCGGCGGTGTGGTAAGCAATATGCTTACCCCGGGCAGCTGCTCCCTTATGAGGCTTACAGCCGCATCTACCTGTTCCCTTATAGCAGCTGCGCTTTGGCCGCTATAGGCCTCATTGGTACCAAGCGATATGATCACCAGCTGCGGCTGCAGCACCTGCATTTGCGCGGCAATCGTATTACCTGTTTCCACGTAATGTTGGTACATGGCGCCGTTAATGCCAATAGCGCTGTACAATATACCATTTTGCCCGTTCCGCAGTATGGCCCCGTAAAACCGGAAAATGGCGCTGCCATTGTCCTCCCAGCGGGTCTGGAAACTGGTCATGGTTTGCGGAAAGCGCAGGGTAGCCATGCTAAGCGTGGGCGAGCCTTCATAGGGTGCAGGCGTTACCGTTATTGCCGCTCCCGGGCTTTGCACGCTTACATCCGGGGTGCCTGCATCAAAGAACAGCTGTGCTTCTTTTACCTCATCATTCATACCGCCGGCATTATGCTGCCGCCCGTCAAAGGCCAGCGTAGGCGCGGCGCTTTGCGAGTAAATTACAATACCGCCGGGGCCGGGCTCCTGGTCTTTATGCCGGTCTATGACCCGGTCGGTTTGCCAGCGCACGGTGCTGTTCCAGCGGTAATCATCCGGCCCGTTGGTACCGGCCACGTTGTAAGGGAATACCCATCCGCGGCCGGCATTGCCGAACTGCCGCTGCAGGGCGCCGCCGGTGGCTACCGGGAAAAAGCCGGCCTGTATGTGCGAATCGCCCAGGTGCAGAATGCGTACTACGTTACTATCCACCTTGTCCAGCGCCGCAAAAAAACGATACAGGGCAGTGTCCTGCTGTATAATATTACCGGATGCCGCCAACGGGGCACGTTGTGCCAGCACGTTAACAGACATCAATAATAATCCTGTGAAAACAAGCACCCGCGCGCTTTTCCCCTTACTACTGTCCATGAATAAAACCAAATATGCTTTTACAAATCCCTTCACTAATGGTGCGCTGCAGCGTTCTGCCTGTACTCATCCATAATTGCTTTATACAGCAGCGCTCCCACCCTGGCCGCTCCCTTACTGTTAAAATGTGTATAATCCTTATTTGCCAATACCGTATCGCCCTCCACCCAACGCGTCATGGAGCCTTCGCCGCCCATGGCTGCATACAGGTTCCAGTACGCAGTGCCGTATTCCTCCGCCAGTTCATGCTGTACTTTCAGCAGGGCGGGCACACCGGGCGCGGTAATGTAATGGTCGGTTTTCTTATAGGCTTTATCTGCCGTACCTACGATCAGGAAAGAGGTTTGAGGCCAGTTGGTGCGCAGGCTGTCTATAACCCTTTCCATAGGCCGCTCATACCAGCTGTAATCCGTAAGCTCGGGGCGAAACAGCACATTGGCGCCGTAATGCAGCACCACCAGGTCATACGGATGCCGGCGCTGCATTTGCTGCAGCATGCCGTGCCGCAGCTTGCTCAGCTCAATACCGCTGATGCCGCGGAAAGAAAAATTATCTACATAAACGCCGTTGTCGCTCTCAAAACTTAACCCGTAAAAGGGCTGCGCAGCGCCATCGGCATACTTCAGCAGCACATATTTTTGTGTAGTGTCCTGGCGGAAGGCCAGCTCATTCAGCGGCGCGCCGCCGGTAAGCGTATAGGGCCTGCCGTTAATCAGCACACGACTGTTACCCGGGCCGTAGAAAACAGATACCTGGCTGAATTTGTCGAGGCCATGGCGGTGCACGGGGCTATACCGCGCCCAGCTTTCCGTAGCAGGTATAAAAGCGTGGCCCGAAAGGCCCAGCGGCAGGTCCTGCGGGGGATTGTTCCGGAAATGATAGTCTTTCCAGTTATCGGAAAATGTATGTTGTATGGTGGCCCTGAAAGAAGCCACCACAGAGGTTACTGGCACAAAACCCACGCCGGAGCCGCCAAATGCTGTTTGCAGGCTGTCGCGCAGGTCGCTGGTAATAAGGTCGCCTTCAATCATGGAGTCGCCGAAGTAGGCGATACGCACTTTTTTACGTTTGCCAGTTTTCAGCTCCTGCAGGGCTTTTAAAAAATGCTGCATGCCCGGCGCTGCTATCGATACCGTATCTGTATACTCCTGTATGCCGGTGTAGGTCATGAAATCATAGACAGGGCGGGCTGCTGCCGTTGCATCCACCGTATCTGCCGCCTGTGCGGCTGAATCTGCCGGCTGCGTTTGCGCTATTACTTGTTTACGGGGGGCAGGGGCCGGCGCCGGGGTTGGCTTAAGATCGGCCAGCATATCTACCTGGCGGGAGGTAAAGCCCTGTAAAGAAAAACTGTTATGTATAAACGATAATGCCAGCAGGCATGCCATGGTGCCGGCAATGATCAGGAAAGGATAAGCGGATTTATTGTTGGCAGGCATATGTCATGGTGTTCAGTCAATTACGAATTATCAATTACGAATTGGGAGGCGCGCCTATAGCCTGATGTTTTGTCGCACAAGCATTGAGCATTCTGCGTTAAGCGTTCAGCATCCGGCGTTTTCATTCGTAATTCGTAATTGATAATTCGTAATTAATTTGTGGATTTTGCAAAGTCCATTTGCGCATCCAGTTTATATAACTTGTAACGTTTAATCAGGTTCGTTACTCTTCTGATCCATTCAACGCCGGCAGTACTATAGCCACTGTGGTTCATGTGTTTTAGCCAAACTGCATATTCGGTATTGCCTTTCAGCGCAGGGTACCATTTCTTTTTACGGATAATTTTTACAAAGTGTTCATAGGAGTCTTCATCCGTTTTATACTCCCGGTACTTGGAGCGGTAGGTGGTGTGCTGTTTGGCCAGGCTGTTACGCCCCACTATTCCAAAATGGTTATGCAGCAGTTTGGCATTGCGGCTGGTACCCATGCCCGACTCCAGCATGCCTATGCCCAGTATTACACTGGCGGGGATGCCGGTTTCATTCATCAGCTTTATGGCCAGGGCCTCGTATTTGTCGAGATAGCGCTTTTTATAGTGTTGGGCGTATGCTGTTTGTACGATCAGCAAACATATTAGCATTGCACAAAACCATACCACACGACTGAGTAGTTTGTTGCCTCTCATGGCAGTATATTTTTTGTGGTGTAATTCAATTTACAAATTTATGTAATATAAATTATAATTCAATATGCTGCTATATTGCATCAATCCCCTTTGATGCCTTTTTGCCGGGCGCCAAAGGGGATTTCCTATTCAAAAACATCTGCCTCTCGCAAATTACATGCCGGGCTGTGCCGGTTTACTTTACCAGCGCTATTTTCAGCTCGTCCAGCTGCGTCTGGTCAATGCTGCTGGGCGCATCCAGCATTACATCGCGGCCCGAATTATTTTTGGGGAACGCAATGAAATCGCGGATGCTTTCACTGCCGCCCAGCAGGGAGCACAGGCGGTCAAACCCGAATGCAATACCGCCATGCGGCGGCGCACCGTACTCAAAGGCGCCCAGCAGAAAGCCGAACTTATGGCGGGCCTCCTCAGGGCTCATACCCAGGGCGGCAAACATTTTTTCCTGCAAATCGCGCTGGAAAATACGGATAGAGCCGCCGCCTACTTCTGTACCATTCAGCACTATATCGTATGCATTGGCCTTTATTTCTCCGTAGCGGGACGGGTCGCCCATCAGCTCCACCTGGTCTGGTTTAGGAGAGGTGAATGGATGGTGGCGGGCCACCCAGCGGTGCTCGTCCTCTGCATATTCAAAGAGCGGAAAGTCTATGACCCATAACGGTTTAAACTCGTTTTTGTTGCGGAAACCCAGGCGTTCGCCCATTTCCAGGCGCAGCTCACTCATGGCTTTGCGGGTACGTTCTTCCCTGCCGGCCAGCACCAGCACCAGGTCCCCGGGCTGGGCGTTACATTTTTCCGCCCATCTTTTCAGCTTTGTTTCATCAAAAAATTTATCCACAGAGCTTTTCAGCGTACCGTCTGTATTGTATTTCAGGTGAATAAGGCCGCTCATGCCTATTTGCGGGCGCTTTACCCACTCGGTCAGCTCATCCAGCTGCTTACGGGTATATTCACTGCAGCCTTTTGCGCAAATGGCCACCACCAGCTCGGCCTCATCAAACACCTTAAAGCCCTGGTTCTTCACTATACCGGTCAGGTTCACCAGCTTCATGTCAAAGCGGATGTCCGGCTTGTCGTTCCCGTAAAACTCCATGGCATCGTCCCAGGTCATGCGCGGAAAGGGTTCGTTAAAGGTAATGCCCTTGATCTCCTTGAACACATGCTTTACCATGTCTTCAAAGGTGTTCAGGATGTCTTCCTGCTCCACAAAGCTCATTTCGCAGTCTACCTGGGTAAATTCCGGCTGCCGGTCGGCACGCAGATCCTCATCGCGGAAGCATTTTACAACCTGGTAATAACGGTCATAGCCGCTTACCATCAGCAGCTGCTTAAAGGTTTGGGGCGACTGCGGCAGGGCGTAGAACTCGTTGGGGTTCATACGGCTTGGCACCACAAAATCGCGGGCGCCTTCCGGGGTGGATTTTATGAGAAAAGGCGTTTCAATATCCATAAAGCCCCTGGTGTCCAGGAAGTTGCGCACAGCGCGGTTTACGCGGTAGCGCAGCTCCAGGTTTTGCTTCACCATGTTGCGGCGAAGGTCCAGGTAGCGGTATTTCATGCGCAGTTCATCGCCCCCGTCCGTATCGTCCTGGATGGTGAAGGGCGGTGTTTTGGCCGCATTCAGTATGGTGTAATCGCTTACGGTGATTTCTATATCGCCAGTAGGCATATTCGGATTTTTGCTGGTACGCTCTGTAACCGTACCGGTTACCTGCACCACAAACTCGCGGCCCAGGGGCTGCGCATCCAGCCTGGCATTCAGGCTTTCGCCAAACAGCAGCTGCGTAACACCGTAACGGTCGCGCAGGTCCACAAAGGTAATGCTGCCAAATTTCCTGACGGTTTGTATCCAACCGGCCAGTGTTACCTGCCGGCCTGCCTGTTCCAACCTGAGTTCACCACAAGTATGCGTTCTGTACATATAGAAAGTTAATTATGTTTGAAGCTTTGACAGTGTTTGTTTAATGGATATGGATCATCAGACAACACACCCTCAAAAGGTATTAATCGGGGGGCAAAGATACATTTTACGCCCTGGATTTGTTAGCCTTCATCTATTAAAATACCGTTTAATATCTGTTTCCGGCGGCAGCGGCGCCCCCTGCAGCAGGTGCATGGTAAGCAGGTGCGCCATGTAGGGGGCCAGGGAGCAGCCTTTGGTTCCCAGGCCGTTAAACAGGCCCAGGGCCGGGTGCTGCGGGTGCAGGCCCATAATAGGGCGGCGGTCCTTACCGGAGGGGCGTATGCCTGCCTGCTGGTTCAGCACCGTGTAGGGCACCTTCAGCATTTGCTGTATGCCTTGCTCCAGGAAAGCCCTTTTTTCCGGGGTAGGCGCTTCATCCGTATAATCCCACACAAAGGTGGAGCCTGCCCAAAACACCTCCGGGGCCTGCGGCACCAGGGTAATGCTTTTTTTAAGAATGTTTTCCGTTTGCAAACCCGGCACCCGCACCTGCAGCACCTCCCCTTTGTTCAGCAAAAACGGTATTTGCGTGAACCAGGGGTTGTGGATGATTTGCGCGCCTTCGCAAAAAATGATGGCGCGCGCCCGCAGGCGCCGGTACTGTACGCCGGCCGCATTATGCAGCAGTGCTGCAGGATGCAGCTGCGTTTCCAGCAGCAGCTCCCTTTCCGCCAGGTAACGGCGCCAGGCCGGCAGCAGATGGTGCAACAGTACTGTAGCGCCTTTTACAATGGCGGCGCCAAACGGCTGCTGCAGCCAGGCATCCATTAAAGCGGCATCGGCCGGGCAGGTGTATTGCCGGGCAGGTCCCTGCGTGGTTTTATTGTTAAAGGCGGTACGCAGCTGTTCAGAGGGCAGCGCCATCCATATATCCCTTTCCGTGAACGCCGGCACGCCCAGCAGCTGCCCCATTTGTGTATAGGTTTGTTTGGCAAAAGGGTACAGCTCATTATACAGCCAGGCCATCTCAAACCGGCGGCCCGATACCGGGTTTATAACACCGGCGGCTATACGCGATGCGCTGTTGGGTTTATACGCGTCTATTACCAGCACCCGCTGCCCGGCCTGCAGCAGGCTGTAACTAAGCATGGTGCCGGCTATGCCCTGCCCTACAACCAGGTAATCGTATTCCATAACATTACTTTTCAACCTTAACATTCATACCTGCGCTGTGCGCGCTGAACTCCGGCGCATACATGCACTGCACGGTGCTGATGCCGTTGGAGAAATCACCTTCATGCGTTGCAAACAGGGTGTATTCAAATACATGCGTGCCTTTGGGCAGGCGGCTGAAAAAGAAGTCGGTAGAAGCGTCTTTTGTGCTTTCATAGTAGCTAAGCCCGTTCTGCCACTTGCTGCTGCTGATCACGTTCTGCGGCTCAAAGCAGGCGGCCCGCATATCCTGCAGGTGAATGTATTCCATATCCCTGTCGGCCCGCAGCACTATGCGCACCTTCACTTTATCGCCCACCTTCAGGCGGTTGTTGCCTGTTATGGCGGTAAGCACCGGGCCTTTATCCGTATCGTGCTGAATGAACAACTGTTTTTCCAGCTGCAGCGGTGTTTGGGAAGGCGTTATTTTATCCAGCCGCTCAAAATACTGCCAGTATACAGCGCCCCAGGAGGGCTGGCCCTGGCTGCCCTGCAGGGTAACCTGTATGTGGCCCATAGCAGGTTTTACCTCCCTGCCTTCCAGCCGCTTTTTGAAATAGCCGGTGCCTGCCGCTGCCGGTTCGCTGGTATTGCTAACAGCGGCATTGCCCAGCTGAATAGTTACCTGCGGGTTGGCGGCCAGCCAGCTGCTGCCGCCCAGCAGCATGGCATAGCAGGCATCGGCGGTGGCCTTGGTGGTATGCCAGCTATTGGTTTGCTTGTTTTTAAGCAGCCACGTTTTCATGGCATCTGCCGCTGCGGTATCATGGGCCACTACCTCAAACGCCTCAATAAGCATGGCCTGCGTTTCAATGGGGGCCTGGTACCACCAGTAGCCCGGTTGCGTTTTCCAGTACATGCCCATTTCTTCGCTGGTAATGGCATTTTCTTTCAGTGATTTTAATATATCCGCCGGCGTTACCCCGTCGTTTTGCCGGTGCAGGGCAACGGCCGCCATGGCTTGTGCAAAACGGTTTTGCTGTACCCAGAATTTTTTGGCCTGCCCTAAGTAATAATCATAAGCCTTATTGTATTTCGCCGGCAGCGGCTTATCCTTAAAGAAGCTGCGCATATACAGGTAGTGTACCTGTATGCTGCTGATGTGCTGCTTTTTCATATCCGCCTTTTCTTTCAGCAGCTGGTGGTAGTCTTTATCCAGCTGCATATCCAGGTAAGCCAGCGCTTTATCCGTCAGCTCCCGGCAGCCGGCCCGCTGTTCGGCTGAAAGGGCGCCCACCTGCTGCAGGCGGCCTATACCGGTTATAATATACTGGGTAATAAAACGGTCTTCCCACATGCCGTTAAACCAGGGGAAAGCGCCGGAGGGCAGCTGCATTTCCTTTAGCTGGCCCAGGGCCTTCGCCAGCTCACCGCTCATGCGGTGCAGGTCAAACAGCAGGGCTATACGCGATTGCTGTTCCGCCTCATTCCTTGCTTCCAGCACCCACGGGGTTTGCTGCAGCAGCACAGCTTTCAGCTCCTCATTCTTTTGCAGGTTGCTTTGCAGCGCTGCTGTATCTTTTGTACGCCATTGCTCAAATACGGCTTTAATGCCCGGCAGGGCGTTGGCTATATGGGTAGCCAGCGCATTGGCATAATACCGGTTAAAAATTTGCTCTGCACACTGGTGGGGGTATTCCATTAAGTATGGCAATGCCTGTACGGCGTACCAGGCGGGGTTACCGGTAAATTCAACGGTTAGGGCATGCTGCTGCAGGGTTTCAGACGTATCGCTGTGCAGCAGCTTATCAAAGGTAAAGGTGCGCTCACCGTTGCCCCGCATGGCCAGCGGCAGGGTTTCTGTTACCAGCATGCTGTTGGTAAGCACCGGCAGCGCATTTTCCTCCCCATCGCTGAATGATCCCGACTGCGCCACCACGCGGTACAGCAACGCGCTGTTAAAGTGGTAAGGCACCTGTACCGGAAAGGTAACTACGGTGCTTTGCCCTTTATATGCGGTAAAATGCTGCACCGGGAAAGTGTTCTGGAACCAGCCGTCTACAGGCTGCATAGTGGCGGCATCCAGCAGCTCCAGGCGGGCCTGGCCGATGAGCGTGCTATCGGCCAGGTTGCTGATTTTAGCGCTGAACTCCATACGGTCGCCTTCACGCATAAAGCGCGGCGCATTGGGCTGCACCATTAAAGGCTTTTGCGTTACAATACTGGTTTCCGTATAGCCGAACGCCATATCCTTTGTGTGCGCCAGGCCCATAAAACGCCAGCGCGTAAGGGCTTCCGGCACTGTAAATTCAAAGGTGATGTTGCCGTCTTTATCCGTATGCAGGTCAGGATAAAAGAAAGCGGTTTCATTAAAGTTCTTGCGGGGCATTACGGTTGCCGGCGGAGCGGCGGGTGTTTCCGCCTGCTGCGCTGTGGCAACGGCATTCGCATCAAAGCGTTTCATTTCCCGCATATTATCTGCATTTGCAGGAGCAGCCATCGTGGGCGCAGGCGGTGCAGCGGCAGATACCACTCCTCTTATTCTAACGCCCACCGCAGATGCTGACTCCCGGCTGGCATAGCCGCCGTAACCACCACCACGCCAGTCGAACCAGCTTAAAGCATCATAGGTAATAACGCTGTCTTTCACAGGCGGCGCCGGCGGGTAGTGGTTAAATGATTGCTCTTCGGTAAAGTTATGGCTGTCCTGCCACAACGGGCCTGGCATAAAGGTCGGGTACAACCGCGGCGCCTGCCATTGGTGCGGCGTAAAGGCATCCAGCGAAGCATCGTACATAGTGGCCAGCAGCGCTGCGGCCACCTGGTCTTTTTTATAGCCTTTTATTTTTACCTGCCACTTTTCCTTTTCGCCGGGCAGCAGCTTATCGCGGTGCGTGGCAACCTGCACATCCAGGGTTTTATTATCCCAGGGCACCTGTATGTCATGCGTCCAGCTGAACAGGCGGTTATCCTTTACGGCGGTGTAGGTTATACGGAACCCGCCACGGTCTTTTTCTGTAACAGGATAGGTAAATGCCTTTTGCGCGGCGCTGAGCTGTACAAACTTATCTTCCGGCTCCTGGTTCCAGCGTTCTATACTTTGCAGTATGTGCAGGTCTTTTGCCGTGGTGCCTGCTACCAGCTTTACATCGGTGCCCGGCTCATAGCTTTCCGTGCCTCCCAGGTTGCTGAAATAAGCCGGGTAAGGCAATTGCGGGGCAGCGGGATTTACCACGCTGAATATTTTTTTCTCCGTTACAGGGCCGCCCAGTTTATCCGTTGCCGTTACCTCCAGCTCATACACGCCTGCAGGCAGTGTTTTTACAGCCAGGGCAGCGCTGCTGTTGTTTGCAGTGGTAAATGTTTTTTCCAGCACCGGGGCTTTGCGCGGCCATTGCGCCGGCTCATTTTCGTGTTTGTACTCATCCAGCGGAAAGGCCTGCAGGAACGCCTGTTCTGATAATACAAACTGGTCGGGCGCTTCCCAGTAGCGCGGGCGTATTAAGCGGTCCGGCGCCTGCAGCGGCAGCAAACGTACCTGCACGGTGGCCGGCTCAAAAGCGCCGCCCAGGTTGGCGGTGGTTATTTTTACCTGTTCCAGGTTATTGCCGGTAATAACGTCCGGCACATCCAGCTTTACTTCCAGCAGCTGGTAACCGGCAGCTACGCGCTGCTCGCCGCTGCGGGTTTCCCCGTTCAGGTCCGTCACATCTGCATAAACGCGGTAGGTGAAAATGGGCTTCAGCTCAGGTTTTACCTGCTTATCCGGCAGGGCGGCAAAGTGAATGGTAAATGTACCGTCTTCACCGGTTTGCAGCTGGCCGTGCGCTATTTCCCGCGATGCAGATGCCGGCGCCGGGCGGAACATAAACATCCAGTAGTAGGGATAGCGGGCTTCCCGTACTACCCGGTACTTCACCTGGGCGCCGTTGATATTATTACCGGCATAGGCCAGCGCTTTGCCGTGAACAGTAACGGTGTCACCTATACGATAGCTGCCTTTCACCGTATCAAACTCCACGTAAAATTTAGGTCGTTTATATTCTTCCACAGCAAAGCCAACTTCACTTTTGGCTGTAGTATCGTAAATGCTGAAACGCCCGTTTAACGTACCCTCCGGCAGCTTAAAGGCGCCGTTATAAGCACCGTAATCATTGGTGGTTACCTGTATGGAATCTACTTTTTCGCCGTTCACATTCCGCAGCTGCAGCAGGGTGGTAAGCCCGGGTATGGCATTGCCGCCTTTGCCCGACTGCGCTTTTTTAACAACAATGCCTTTAAAGTACACGGTTTGGCCGGGGCGGTAAATGGCGCGGTCTGTAAACAGGAAGCTTTGCGGGTGCGGCGGCTTATTATCAACCGCGGGGTAATAGCTGTACAGGTATTGATAGTTGTCGGTGAACAGCGTGTCCTTACCCAGTGTCCATTGCAGCCGTATGTTAAAGCTTTGCCTGTCCGGTATATTTTTTAAGGTTACCTGCCCGTTTGCGCCTGTGGCAGCGGTTTGCAGCAGCTTGTCGCTGGTACTGCCGTTGCGGTTGTTTACCATTTGCCATACCTTCAGCTGTACGCCTGTAAGCGGTGCGCCGCTTTCGCGGTGCAGCACCAGGTAGTTATCCCTGCCGCGGCTAATGTAGCTTAGCTGTGAAACGTGTATGAACTGCACGGCCAGCATGCTGCTGTCAAGGCCAAAATCCGGTGTGGTGGCGGCCAGCAACACGTACTGGCCCAGCGGCAACGCACCTGTTTTTATTTCTGTCCGGTGCTGCCGGTAGTCTGCGGGATCGGGCAGCGACTGCTCCCACTGCCGCAGGGCTTTTCGCCCGGTAATCAGCCGCCAGTAGCGGTTAGTAGTATCGCGGTAATCATTCTGCGCATTGCGCAGCTCGTGCCTGAACGACTCATTCACCCGCACCACGCGCAGGTATATCCTTTGCAGGTTGCGGTAGGTAACCAATGTGCGGAAAGGCTGGTCCGGCAGGTTCACCAGCTCGGAGGTAAGTTGCAGCCCGCGCGCTTCTATTTGCCGCAGCAGCTGCCGGCACCTGCCTGCGCCATAGCTGTCCGGCGCCTGCTGTATGGCCTGGCGGCACAGCGCCGCAGCCATCACGGCTTTACCGGTGGCGCTGTCTTTCTCCTGCTGGTCCTGCTGGTAGTAGTACTGCGCCAGCATGTACGTTACCCTTGTTACCTCCGGCTGCTTTGCATAGGCCTGCTGCATGTGCTGCAATGCTTTTACATACAGCGTATCTTTATCAGCCATTATGCCTACCTGGTTCACGTAAGCAATACGCTCCAGGTCAACATCCAGCAGGGCGGCGGAATTATCTTTTTCATGAAATGCTATTAATGCCTGTAACAGCTGCAGGGCTTTGAACTGCAGCGATGTTGTATCTGCTGCTGTAAAGGTATGCGCCGCAAAATCAGCGGCAGGCGCAAATGCCTGCGCATCATCCAGCTCAAACAGGTCGGCAGGCTGCGCCAGGTTGGTTTCGCCGGATTTGAAATAGCTCAGCGCGCGGTGCGCCAGCAAATCGTATAGGGTAGGCCGTAAGGCCCGTGTATTGCCTTTTTCCAGTATCTCGTCATATGCGGCCAGGTTTGTTTTTTGCAGCCCGGCCGTATTTTCCAGTGAAGTGTTGTAGGCCGCTGCAATTTCATGGTTCAGCCGCTCCATGCTCCAGCTGCTTACATCCCCGGCGGTATCGGCAGCCATTGCCGTACGGTGGTACAAGCGATAGCGGTTGCTTTGCAGGTAGTTCCACAACATCTCTCCTTTCATGCTTGCCAGTATGGAATATACCGGCCCTTTAAACTGCTGCAGCTGCCGGCTAATGGTTTCCAGGTTCGTTATCTCACCGTTTTCCTCATTCGCCTGGTATTTCATCCGGAAAATAAGCGACTTAATGATCTCTGCTTCGCGGCCATCTTTCACTGCCTGTTCGTAGATGCCTGTAACCGCCTGCAGCGCAGATTGCGGCAGGCCTTTATCTTCCAGCTCCGTTACCTTCTTCCACTCTTTATTGTAATTATACTGTGCCATAACCGGTTTATAAAATCCAATGAAAATGAGTATGCAAAGAAATTGTAATCGCATATGGGAGGTGTATTTTACGGTAAGATACCCATAATATTTTTTTTCATTCCTGGCCATTAGCATAAATTTACCCGGTAGAAGCAGGCTTTTTATCACCCCGAAATTATCCTTGAAATACTATGCATCACACGCTAATACACCCGGAGGGCTCCTCACCATCCGCTGCCGGCAAAGCACTGCAACCGGTTATTATTACTGCCGATCAACACTTCCTGCAAACCATTATTGCCGGCATACCGGAACAGCAACCCTATTGCCGTTATATGCCTGCATTAACGCCGGAACATACTTTGCAGCTCAGCCACGAATTTGGCAACGCCCTGTTATTGTTTGTGGATATAGATGCTTATGCAACTACAGACGTTATAAGCTTTATGGAACAACGGCGCCAGCTGCCCCACGCACCACAGGTAATAGGTATTTCGGAATGCCGCGATCTGAACGTGGTTATACATTACCTGAAAACAGGCTTTAACGGGTATTTTCTGAAGCAGGAGGTGAATGCCGCCCTGCTGGCGCATAGTGCAAACATCCTGTTACAGCAGGGGTTTCCGTTATCGCCGCTTGTTACGCAACAGCTCATTTACGACCTGGTGGTAACCCGGCAAAACAATTATACGGCATTGCTCAGCAAACGGGAGCAGGATATTTTAAACCACCTGGAAAAAGGCAGCACCTATAAACGCATCGCCTTTGAGCTGCGCATTTCGCTGGAAACCGTACGTTTTCACGTAAAGAACATTTACCGCAAGCTGAATGTAAACTCCAGGAGCGAGCTGGTAACACGCATCCTGCACTGGCCATACATCCCGGTTGTTACAACAGCACTGTAATTTCCAGGCGGCAGTAATATTTGCTGCACAACTGCCGCCATAATGCAACTGCCGTAAAAAAGGCGAGCATTACTCATGCTGCTAACCGTATTTCATACAGCCGGTTAAATAAAAAAGCGCCGCGGTTACAACTCCGCGGCGCTTTCCTTTATAAACAGCTGTTTATTATTTCACCAGCTCTTTTTTCAGCACTTCCGCCATGGTTTTACCAATGTTGGCAGGGCTTTCCACCACGTGCACACCGCACTCGCGCATGATCTTCATTTTAGCTGCAGCCGTATCATCGGCGCCGCCAATGATAGCGCCGGCGTGGCCCATACGGCGGCCCGGAGGCGCGGTTTGGCCGGCAATAAAGCCTACCACCGGCTTGGTGCCGTTTTCCTTGATCCAGTAAGCTGCTTCTGCTTCCATGCTGCCGCCGATTTCACCAATCATGATAATACCGTCGGTTTCCGGATCGTTCATCAGCAGCTCTACTGCTTCTTTGGTAGGCGTACCGATAATGGGATCGCCGCCAATGCCAATGGCAGTGGAAATACCCAGGCCGGCTTTCACTACCTGGTCGGCCGCTTCATAGGTAAAGGTACCGGATTTAGATACGATGCCAATGCGGCCTTTCTTGAATATAAAACCAGGCATAATGCCTACCTTGGCTTCTTCCGCCGTAATAACGCCGGGACAGTTAGGCCCTACCAGGCGGGTGTTGCGGCCCTGCAGGTAAGCTTTGGCCTTTACCATGTCCTGCACGGGAATACCTTCTGTAATACATACTACCAGCGCAATACCGGCTTCGGCGGCTTCCATAATAGCATCGGCTGCAAAGGCAGGCGGCACAAATATGATAGATACATCGGCATTGGTGGCCTTTACCGCGTCTTTCACCGTGTTGAATACCGGGCGCTCAAGGTGGGTACTGCCGCCTTTACCCGGCGTTACGCCGCCTACTACCTGGGTTCCATATTCTATCATCTGCGTAGCATGGAAAGTACCTTCTGTACCGGTAAATCCCTGCACAATTACCTTGCTATGCTTATTAAGTAAAACACTCATTGCGCTTGGTTTATTAGTTTACTATTATTAGTTAAATTCCTTTTCAGTGGGCAAAAATAAAACTACAAAACCCAAATACCAAACCTTTCCGCCGGGCCCCGCGGCGGCGGCGGTAACCGGCTGCCACGGTAAAGCCCGCAATATTCCCGGTTACCGGCAGTAAGGGGGCTGTAAAGCGGCAAGGGAGAATTGCCTGCCAGCCCTGGCCGGCGTGTGCGCATGCTGGATTGGTAAAGACCGGATATGGCGCCTATTTTGCCGGCGGCTGGCCGCTTTTCAGCCGGTCGCGCCAGTTCTTATCCCGGAACATTTCCATTTGCCGCATTTCCTTGGCATCACGCAGGAAGTCAGAGGCAAAAATGAAATCATTCAGCCGCTCGTCCTTGGAAAAAATAATTTCCTCATTACTGCCTTCCCACTGTTTCTGGCCCTGGTACATATAAATGATATGATCCCCGCTTTCCATTACGGTGTTCATATCATGGGTATTGATAACGGTGGTGATATTGTATTCGGTAGTCAGCTCTTTGATCAGCTTATCTATGAGCAGCGAAGTTTGCGGGTCCAGGCCGGAGTTGGGTTCATCACAGAACAGGTATTTCGGGTTTAGCACAATGGCCCGGGCAATGCCCACCCTTTTTTTCATGCCCCCGCTTATTTCCGCGGGAAACCGGCGGGCAGCATCCTCCAGGTTCACCCGCTCCAGGCATTCCATCACCCGCTTTTTCTTTTCCTTGTAGCTGCCTTTGCCAAACATATCCAGCGGGAACATTACGTTCTGCTCAACGGTCATACTGTCAAACAGCGCCGATCCCTGGAACAGCATGCCTATTTCCTGGCGTACATTTTTTTTCTCCTGCGCGTTCATGGCGGTAAAGTCCTGCTGGTTGTACAGGATGGTGCCGCTGTCAACCTCCATCAGGCCTACGATGCACTTCATCATCACTGTTTTACCGCTGCCGCTGGCGCCGATGATGAGGTTCACCTTGCCCGACTCCATGGTGGCGGATACGCCTTTCAGTATCTCCTTATCTCCAAATCCTTTTTTAATGTCTTTAATTTCGATCATAGTGGCTTGGTATGGTCCTTCGTTTACAACAGTATGGCCGACAAGGCATAATCCGCGAATAAAATGAGCACGCAGCTTACCACCACCGCGGTGGTGCTGGCCTTACCTATTTCCAGCGCGCCGCCCTTTACGTTATAGCCGTAGTAGGCAGATACGCTGGATATTATAAATGCAAACGTGTAGGCTTTGCTGAGGGCAAAGAAAATATTGTACACTTTCAGCTCCTGGCGCAGGCCCTGTATAAACTCGTCGTTTGAAATGATACCCGACAGCACACCAGCTTCCTTACCGCCCCAGATACCCAGGAAACCCGCTACTACCACCAGGCAGGGAATGGTTAACAGGGCGCCCAGTATTTTGGGCATTACCAGGTAACCTTTGGTATTGATACCCATGATCTCCAGCGCATCTATTTGTTCAGAAATACGCATGTTACCCAGCTCCGACGCTATTTTGGAGCCTACCACCCCGGCCAGCACAATGGAGGTAAGGGTGGGCGCAAATTCAAGTATGATCGTGTCCCTGGTGATCTGGGCTATGGTGGCTTTGGGAATAATGGGACTTACCAGCTGGTAGGCGGTTTGCAGGGTAGTAACGCCTCCCATGAACAGGGAAATAATAAATACAATTCCCAGGGAGCCTACGCCTATATCCACACACTGCTGCATAAACTGCTTCCAGTACATTCTCGGGTTCTCGGGTTTCGAGAACATTCCCTTCAGCATCAGCAAATAAGCGCCAAAATGGTAAAAGAATCTAAATTCCATAGATTTTCAAAGATAGTAGAAAATGTGCGGATGTGCAGATATAGAAACGTGCGGATGGTATAAATCGATGCATCTGCACATCTGCATATCTGCACATTTATTTCAGGCTTTTTACCAGCAGGCGCTTCAGGCTTCTTTCTATGATCTCGCCCATGGTCCTGCACTTGGCAAACACCGGGTCTTCATAGTACTGGGCCAGCTCATCGCCAAGCTGCTGTATTTTTTCGGGGAATGAAACATGGTCGGTCATGATAACATCGCGCAGGTCTTTTATGCGGTGGCGGTGCGCTTTTATACGGCGGGCTATGAGGGCGCGCTCCTCCTGCTGGTATTGCTTTACTACCTCCGCGTTCAGGTGCCTGATGGCCAGCTCCACAAACACGCGGTTTTCTTTAAAATACTGCGGCATGTACAGCGTGCGTTTGCCTTCATAAAACTGCTGGTCAAAATCAATGGCGCGTATGCGGAACTGTACGTCATCAAAATCCGGCGTAATATCAAATACAAAATTATAGGAGCGCATGTCGCCCAGCAGGCGCACAAAACAGCGTTCGTTAAACTTTACAAATTCTTTGGCAATGCGTTTGGGGTTAAACTCCGGCCGGTGCAGGTAATGGAGTATGAACTGATCGCCGGGCACGCCGGCTATATGCTCTTCCACCAGCGTATTACCGTCTACCATAAAGTTCATCCAGTACGGAGAAAGGATGTGCTCCAGCTCCAGACCGTAAATACGGGAGGCGTCCGCAATTTTAATATAAAAATAATCGTACACCTCATTGTAGTTGTTTACGATCTTAATGCGGAAAGGGTGCGAGTTGCCAAAGGTGCAATAATCAATACGCTCTATGTGCAGGTGCTCCTCTGCCGCCTGGTCGCCGCCGGCTTTCAGGAAAGAGTAAATACGCTTCAGCCCTGCATGCAGCTGGCCCACCATGCTTTGCGGGTACAGCACGGTTTCCCACAGGGTATCTTTGCCGTTTTTGTCATATACCGGCACCCCGCTTTCGTAATACCGCAGCTCCTCATACGATACGGGCAGCTGCAGCTCCCGCTCGTACAGCTTCAGGTAATGCCTGAATGCCGGGTTGAGCGGAAAGAATATTTTTTTGCGGGAAATCTGCTGCATAAAAACAAATTAGATGTGCGGATGTGCAAATGTGCAAATAAAAGCCGAACTATCCTCCACCCTTCATCTGCACATTTGCATGTCTGCATGTCTGCACATCATTTTTTGTCGCGGCAGCATTTGTGCTGGGCATCCACCACCGCAATATTCACCATGTTCACAATTTGCCGCACGGTGCTGCCTAACTGCAATATATGCACGGGCTTTTTCATGCCCAGCAATACCGGGCCAATGGCATCAAAGCCCGCTACTTCCTGCAGCAGGTTATACGCGATATTGCCGGCGCTGAGGTTGGGAAAAATAAGGGTATTTACTTCCTCACCTACCAGCTCCGAAAAAGGATAACTATCTCTTAATATTTCCTGGTTAAAAGCCATAGCTGCCTGTATCTCTCCATCTACTATCAGCGTGGGATCCATTTTCTTTACCAGCTCCCGTGCCTTGCTTACCAGCTGCGCTTCGGGCGTGGGGCTGGAGCCAAAGTTCGAGTAAGATACCATGGCAATACGCGGCACTATGTTAAACAGCCGTACTTCTTTGGCAACCATAATGGTGATCTCCGCCAGTTCCTCGGCCGTTGGATTAAAGTTCACCGTAGTATCGGCCAGGAACAGCGGCCCGCGCTTTGTATTGATAATGTACATGCCGGCTACGCGCTTGGCCCCTTCTTCCATGCCAATCACATGCAGCGCCGGGCGTATGGTATCGGGGTATTTGCGGGTAAGGCCGGAGATGAGAGCGTCTGCTTCGCCGGTTTCCACCATCATGCAGCCAAAATAGTTGCGCTCCCGCATTATTTTGCCGGCTTCGTACTTGTTAAAGCCTTTGCTCTGGCGCTTTTTAAAGAACAGATCGCCAAAGTAATGGCGCTTTTCATGCATTTCATCGCTCTTGGGATCAATGATCACCGTATCATCCAGCTCAATGCCGTTTTCGGCTGCCAGGGTGCGTATTTTAACCTCATTGCCCAGCAGTATGGGATGGGCAATGCCTTCGTCGCGCACCACCTGCGAAGCTTTGAGCACTTTCAGGTTATCGGCTTCCGCAAATACCACCTTGCGCGGATCTTTGCGGGCTTTGGTGCCTATTACGCGGAACAGCTGGTTATCCAGGCCCAGGCGGCGGTTCAGCTCATCGTGATAGGCTTCCCAGTTGGTGATGGCTTTTTGCGCTACGCCGCTTTCCATGGCTGCTTTGGCCACCGCCGGCGATACCCTGCTTAACAGGCGGGGATCCAGCGGTTTGGGAATAATATAAGTGGGGCTAAAGAACAGGTTGCGCTCGTTGTAGGCCAGGTTCACAATATCAGGCACCGGCTCCTTGGCCAGGTCGGCCAGGGCATGCACGGCGGCCAGTTTCATGGCTTCATTGATTTGCGTGGCCCTTACATCCAGCGCGCCGCGGAAAATGTAGGGAAAGCCCAGCACGTTATTCACCTGGTTGGGATAATCGGAACGGCCGGTGGCAAAAATAATGTCGGGGCGCGCCTTTGTAGCCTGCTCATAGGCTATTTCAGGGTCGGGGTTGGCCATGGCAAATACAATGGGCTGCTTGGCCATGCTTTTTACCATTTCGGGCGTTACCACATTGCCTACGGAAAGGCCCACAAACACATCGGCCCCTTTCATGGCGGCAGCCAGCTCCGTTACTTTGGAGGTGGTGGCAAACTGCCGGTGCATATCAGTAAGATCGGTACGGTCCGTGTTAATCACCCCGTTTTTGTCGAACATGATAAAGTGCTCCGGTTTGGCGCCCAGGGCCACATACAGCTTTACACAGGCCATGGCCGCGGCTCCTGCGCCGTTTATCACGAACTTTACTTTTTCTATCTTCTTTTTTACCAGCTCCAGGGCGTTCAGCAGCGCTGCGCTGGATATAATGGCGGTGCCATGCTGGTCATCGTGCATAATGGGTATTCGCAGCTCTTTTTTGAGGCGTTCCTCAATAGCAAAGCATTCGGGGCTTTTAATATCCTCCAGGTTAATGCCGCCGAAAGTGGGCTCCAGCGCTTTCACCACCTGCACAAACTCTTCGACCCCGCGGGCATTCAGCTCAATATCAAATACATCAATGTCTGCAAATATTTTAAACAGCACGCCTTTACCTTCCATTACAGGCTTGCTGGCTTCGGGGCCAATATCGCCCAGGCCCAGCACAGCCGTACCATTGCTGATTACGGCTACCAGGTTGCTTTTAGCGGTGTACTTGTAAATATTCTCCACATCGTTATAGATTTCTTTGCAGGGTTCTGCCACACCGGGGGAGTAAGCCAGCGACAGGTCCCATTGTGTTTTGGTGTTTTTGGTAGGTACTACTTCTATCTTACCAGGCCTTTCATGGGAATGGTAATCCAGTGCATCCTGTTTGTTGATTTTTTTTCTCGCCATAACTAAAATATAAAGACCGTTGGGGCTGCAATATACAAAGTATTGGCCGATGGCTGCATGACCCGGGTGACGGCAGGAGGAAGTGTGCGGTACTGTTTTAACCATAAATCATTACATTTACGGCAGTTAAACTCTGGCAAAGTATCATGATACAACGTATTCAAACTCTTTACCTGTTGCTGGCCGCGGGCGCCGGTACCGCTACCTGGTTCCTGAACCTGTGGAAGGCTAAGCTCAGCAATAACACGGATAATTATTTCAATGCCCAATCGAGCTTCCTGGTGTTTGTTATTTACATGCTTATTGTGATGCTGTCGCTCATTTGTATTTTCCTGTACAAGAACCGCAAGCTGCAGTTCCGCCTTACGGTGATCAATGTGCTTTTGGCAGCAGCGGCGATTGCGCTGCAATACTTTAAGGTGCAGGACCATGCCAACAGCCTGGTAGCATCCGGCGTTAGCATTATATCCGCCACTTATTTGCCCGGCGCATTTTTACCGGTGCTGATACTGATATTCCTGTTCCTGGCTGCCCGGGGCATTTATAAAGATGAAAAGCTGATTAAATCGCTGGACCGGCTGCGATAAGCAGAAAGCGGAAGGCAAAAACAACAGCCGGATGATGCATCATCCGGCTGTTGCTTTTATAGCCTGGTCATTTGCATTTGCAGGTTATTATTCTTTCCGCTGATCACGGAGTCCATTATAAGTTTGGATATGTAAGGCTGAAAGTGTTTGCCGTCCGGGTAATTGTCAGGGTCGGCGGTAAAACGGTTAATACCGGAAAAGTCGTAGAGGTGCGGCCCGAAACACCGGGTTAACAGCTGCTGGTCGGCCGGGTTAAATTTCTTTTGATCATACAGGGGCGTAATAATAACATAATAGTTGGTGGCGTGTTTGTCAAAAATGCGTTTAATGCCCAGCAGCATTTGTTCCTCACCTGCGCTGATCTGTTTTTCTTTAAAGGTGAGCGCGGCGCTCCTGGCATACAGTATGCCTGCTTTTTTAAGCGAGTCAATTTTATGCCGCAGCTGTTCATCGTGCTGCACATGGCCATAATCAGCCAGCACCGTGGTATCTGCACAGTTATGGTTACAATCGTTCGTTATTACATCGGACTGCCAGTTGGGAAACATGCCGCCGCTAACGTGCCTGCCGCATAATATCCTCAGCTTATCCATATTAAATGAGGTAAAGAAGCTCCTGTAATGGCTCAGCATATACTCCTTTTCACTGTTGCCCGTTAAAAGATAATGATCTGAGCTATGGCATTTTCCATCTCCGTCAAATGTAAAATCAGTGTCCACGTAAATAACCACGTTATTTATTTCATAATGCAGGGAGTCCAGCAATTTCAGCTTTTCATAAATACCGCCAATGCTTTCATTCCAGTTAGCGTAATGAAAAAAACGCGCGTTGGGAATTTTTTGCTGTAAATAACAGGCATATATACCCGTAGTTCTGCTGCTGCCAAATATGAAGGAATTATACTTATACGCGGCATTGCCCAGCAGCTTTTTGGTGCCAATATCGCCCAGCTGCTGAAATGAATAGGTCCACGAGTAATTTTTGTGCCGGCCAAAATCCTGGTATACATCTCTTTTGAGGTATAAATAAGAAGGCACCGCCATTAACAGTACCGGGATGCAAGCCAGGAAAAATAATTTTGTGATGAACTTGCGCATACCTTAAAACTGAAAGTAAATAAATTCCTGTTCCTTACCGCCAAACCAAACAATGGCAAACAAAAGAGCATAGTACATTGCGTAACGCAAAGGCCTTTTCCACTGCAGCCCGAAATCTGCAATGGCATAGGGTTGCTCCCTGCCTCTCCATTCAATGAGTACAAACAGCGCTACCAGTAATATAACGGTAAAGGGTTTTACCTGCGGCACGGTAAAAAGGGAGGGATGAAAAATGCCGCCGATATAGCTAATGGCATGGTGCAGGTCTGCAGCGCGGAAAAATATCCAGGCCAGCACGGTTAATGAAAATGTTACCAGCATGCTGAGGAATTCCCGTACCGTGGGAAAAACGCGGCCCTGGGCTACGGTTTCCAGGTTATTGCGGTTATTATTGGTAAGCAGCAGGGGTAAAAAGTACAATGCATTCAACGCTCCCCATATAATAAAGGTCCAGTTGGCGCCATGCCAGCAACCACTTACAATAAAAATAATAAAGGTGTTGCGTACCCGCATCCAGGTACTGCCACGGCTGCCGCCTAATGGTATGTACAAATAATCCCTGAACCAGCTGGAAAGGGAAATATGCCAGCGCCGCCAGAACTCGGCAATATCGCGCGAAAAATAGGGGTAGGCGAAATTCCTCAGCAGCTCAATACCAAATAACCTGGCGGTGCCCAGGGCAATATCAGAATACCCTGAAAAATCAGCGTAAATCTGGAAAGTAAAGAACAGGGCGCCCAACACTAAAGTGCTGCCGGAATAGGAAGAGGAGTTATTAAAAATAAGGTTAGCATACTCCGCGCAGTTATCGGCAATTACAATTTTTTTAAAAAGGCCCCATAATATCTGCCTTAACCCGTCTACCGCTTTTGCATAATTAAATGTGCGCTCCCGCTTTATCTGCGGCAGCAGGTGCGTGGCCCTTTCAATAGGCCCTGCTACCAACAGGGGAAAAAAGCTTACAAACAAGGCGTAGTCAATAAAATTTTTTTCCGCCGGTATGCGGTTCCTGTAAATATCAATTACATAAGAAAGGCCATGGAAGGTGTAGAACGATATGCCAATGGGCAAAATAATGTTTATGGTCCATGGGTTAACCTGTAGCCCCAGCATGGACAACCCTTCGGCAAAAGAGGTTATAAAAAAGTTATAGTACTTGAATACGCCCAGGAAACCCAGGTTAATGCAAATGCTTAGCCAGAACCAGCACTTTTTTATGCTGCTGCTGTTGGTGGCCGACATTCTAAGGCCGGTAAAATAATCCAGCAGGGTAGAGAAAATAAGCAGGAACATAAACCGCCAGTCCCAACAGGCGTAAAAGTAATAGCTGGCTGCCAGCAGCAATATGTTTTGCAGTTTAAGGTTGCCTTTTGCAAACCAGTAAAGCCCGAATACAATGGGCAAAAAAATGGCATAGCTTATTGAATTGAATAGCATAGGATACAAGATATGGAGGCTGGTTTCCTGACTGCACGAGTTTACATGTCCTTATCAAATATAAGCAGCCGGGGCCCTGTTTATAATAACTTATAGTAGTAAACTTACCCGCTGTTGCACAAAAAAGGCATACCCTTGCAAGTATGCCTTTGTTATTAATGCAGTATGTTTATTTTATTACAGGTATTTTCCCGTATAGCTTTCCTTTACCTTCTTCAGCCCGGCAGGCACTCCTGCATACAGCAGGTTACCGCCGCCTGCGCCGCCTTCGGGCCCCAGGTCTATCACCCAGTCGGCGCTGCGTATTACATCCAGGTTGTGTTCTATTACCAGCACGGTATGCCCCTGCTCTATTAACGCATTGAAAGAGTTCAGCAGCTTTTTAATGTCATGGAAATGCAGGCCGGTGGTGGGTTCATCAAATATAAAAAGGATGTGCCCCTGCGCGCGTCCTTTGCCCAGGAAAGAAGCCAGCTTTACACGCTGCGCCTCACCGCCGCTGAGCGTATCGCTGCTTTGGCCCAGCTTTACGTAGCCCAGGCCCACATCGCTTAAGGGACGTATTTTGTTGCATACGTCTTTTTCGTCCTTAAAAAAGTCCAGGGCTTCATCCACGCTCATTTCCAGCACATCGTAAATGTTTTTGCCCTTATAGGCAACTTCCAGCACCTCATCCTTAAAGCGTTTGCCGCCGCAGCTTTCACAGGTCAGGTGCACATCGGCCAGGAACTGCATTTCCACAATTACCTCACCTTCTCCTTTACAGGCGTCGCACCGGCCGCCGTCAACGTTAAAGGAAAAATGTTTGGCCTGGAAGCCGCGCATTTTACTCAGCGGCTGTTTGGAAAACAGGTCGCGGATTTCGTCATAGGCTTTGATATAAGTAACCGGGTTAGAACGGGTTGATTTACCAATGGGGTTCTGGTCCACCATCTCTATTTGCGTAATATCATCTACCGCGCCTTTTAATGCCCGGTGCTGCCCTACCCTTTCTGCAAACTCGCCTTTCAGCTTCATGAGCGCGGGGTACAGTATCTGCTTTACCAGGGTGGTTTTGCCGGAGCCGCTTACGCCGCTTACCACGCACAGCACCTGCAGCGGAAAATCAACCGATATGTTCTTGAGGTTATGCTGGCGGCAGCCTTCGAGCGAAATGGCTTTTTTCCATTTACGTACATGCGTGGGCGGTTCTATGGTCAGCTGGCCGCTCAGGTATTTACCGGTAAGGCTGTTGGGATCTTTGAGCATGGTGGGATAGTCGCCGGCAAATATCACCTCTCCGCCCAGGTGGCTGGCCAGTGGGCCCATGTCAATAATGTAATCGGCTTCCTGCATCATCTGCTCGTCATGCTCTACCACTACTACGGTATTACCCAGGTTACGCAGCTCTTTAAGCACGCCTATGAGGCGGTGTGTATCGCGTGCGTGCAGGCCTATGCTCGGCTCGTCCAGTATGTACAGCGAGTTGGTAAGGTTGCTGCCCAGGGAGCGGGTAAGCTGTATGCGCTGGCTTTCGCCGCCGCTCAGCGTATTGGCCACGCGGTTCATGGTAAGGTAGCCCAAACCTACATCCAGCAGGGTCTTAATGCGGTGGTGCACCTCAATGAGTATGCGTTTGGCCACCTGCTGGTCGTACTCGCTCAGCGGCAGGGCATCAAACCATGCTTTGAGGTCGGTTACCGGCATATCTACCAGGTCGGCAATGCTTTTGCC
>NZ_DASTRI010000222.1:0-37115 GCF_035761305.1 Chitinophaga sp.
CCGCTTTTGTACTGGCTGGTTGTATAGCGAACAGCACTGTGCAAAGACTATTTTGTCCAAACTGACCCACGACAAATTCTAATTCACACCCCTCCCAGCTTAATTTTAGTCGGTAGTTTTATGTTTCAATAAAATGCACTATTATGAAAAACATTTTGCACCGGTTAGCCATTAAAGCTACCCCTGAAGCAGTTTACAAAGCAGTAACCACACAGGAAGGACTGGCGGGATGGTGGACCCCTGAAACAAGCGCAAAGCCCGAAACCGGCAGCATTGCCCGTTTTGCTTTTGGCCCGGATTATTTTAAGGAAATGAAGGTAACTGCACTCGAACCTTTTAAACAGGTGCAGTGGCAGTGCATTACAGGGTTTGAAGAATGGGTAGGCACCACCATTACATTCGATATTGAGCCGCATAAAAATGGCAGCGTGCTGTTCTTTCATCACGACGGATGGAAAGCATACACACCGGGATTTGCCTCCTGCAGTTACGACTGGGCCATGTTTTTAAGAAGCCTGAGCATATTGTGCGAAACCGGGAAAGGCTTACCTTATCCCAATCAATATCAATAAACAGTTTAGCACGTTAACCATGAAAATGAAACCGGCTGAATTTATTACTTTATCTGCCTGCACCATGATGCTTACAGCGCTGGGCATTGATATTATGCTCCCGGTATTTGGTGAGATCAGGCATCAATTTGGATTGAACGCGGAGTCTACCGCAACGGCGCAAATAGTTGTATTCTTTTTCATGGGGCAAATTGCACAACTTGTTTTTGGCGCACTGTCGGACAGTTTTGGCAGACTGGCCATTTTAAGAATTGGATTTCCTTTATACATTACAGGCGGCATTGCCGCAACTTATGCTCCCAGCCTGCATATCATGTTTGCAGCCCGTTTTGTGGCCGGCATGGGCGCATCCGCTGTTTTCATGACTGCTATTGCGGGCGTGCGCGACCGGTTTGTTGGCGATAAGATGGCCAGTATTTTATCGCTCATCTTTACCATATTCCTGTTTACGCCTGTTTTTGCTCCTTTCCTGGGTTTGGCCATCTTAGCCGTTTCATCCTGGCGGATGGTGTTTTTAACACCGCCGCTGTTTGCAGTTATTGTATTTATCTGGTCGTTACGGCTGGAGGAGTCATTACCGCCTGAAAAGCGCAGCCAGCTAAACTGGAAAGCTATCGGTCAATCCATAAAAGCAATTCTCAGCAACCGCGTGTTCCTGCGATATACAGCGGTTACAACGGTTCTTTTCATGGGCTTAAGCTCATGGGTTTCCAGCTCGGAACACATCCTGGGAAAGATATACGGCAGGCCGGAATTGTTTTCCTGGATTTTTGCCGGCGTTGGTTTAGCTGCAGCGCTTTCGGCGCTCACCAATTCACGGCTTTCTGCAAAGTTCGGGGCAAGAAGAACCATACGGGGATTACTGGTTGTTTACAGCATTGTAGGAACACTGCTGCTGCTCAGCACCTTTATTTTCGGTGACCCGCCGCAAATGTTCCTGTTTTCCATTGCCATTGCTTTACTGATAGGGATTAACCTGGCTGTTGAACCTAACAGCAGCGCCCTGGCTATGGAGCCCATGGGCGATATGGCAGGCATGGCTTCGGCTGTTTACGGAACCACCTTCTTTTTTATCGGGGCGTCATCAGGTTCGGTAATAAGCAGCCTGATGAAGCACAGCGTACTTCCGCTCGTGATCGGCTTTTTCTTAATCGGCGTTATTACCATTGGTTTGGTATTGGGCGACCGGCGGCCGGTTGTACAGGCAATTGAGTAGAGAATGTAAAATGTAAAATTTTAAATCATAAATGTAAAAGTAAAATGCCGTAAACATGAGCTATGCGATATTTCGCGGCATTTTACTTTTACATTTTACATTTTAGATTTATGATTTTACATTCTTTTTCTTCCGGCTTACTGCAACCGCAAGCGGTAGCTAAACCGCGCCGGCGCCGCATGCACCACATAAGGCGGCAGCGGCCGGGGCCCGCATGAGCTGGAGCCTACTCCAAGCGTGTACCGGCTAACGCACAGCACAGTGCCTTTGGACGCAGGCAGGTCTATCCGGTATTCTGTTTTTTCCATTTCCTCATCACTATAAGGCAGGGCAGATACCTGCAGCAGGGCCGTATCGCGCTGCACGGTAAGCGCAGCGCCCCGTGAGCTGCTTAGCTTTGCCCAGCGTACATCTTCATGGTTACCGCACTCCATGGGCTTTTCGTAGGGGGTAAGCTGTTCCTTCACTGTGCTGCGGTAAACGCCTACATCAAAACCGCTTTTCCTGTCGGCATAGTTTTCCATAGGCCCGCGGCCAAAGTAGCTGAACCGGTCCATATCCTTTGCCAGGAACAGCCGTACGCCCAGGCGGGCCAGCACTATATCCGGGTTACTGAAAACAACATTGTTATCCGCCGCCAGGCTGCCATCGCCGTGGATGGTATATACAACGGTGTGATGCACGGTAAAGTGGCGTTGCCCGGCGCCGGTAAGGTGCGCGGTAATCTGCACCCTGCCGGGCGCAGGTTGTGAAACGGCAATACTGTCTGCCGACCATTGCAGGTGCTTCAGCCCATATTTTTCCCAGCCTTCATTGGCCCACATATCATCATTGCGGTGCGGTGCGCGCCACAGGTGCAGCAGCGGCCCTCCGCCTGCCTGCAGCACCTGCCGGCCGTTTACCGCCATGCTGCTGAATGTACCGGTATGCCTGTCAAACACCAGTGAAAAATGCCCGCCGCTTATCTTTATGCTGCCGTTGCTGTCTGTAAGCTGCAAGGGTCGACTATCCGCCGCAGGCGCCGGCGGTTGAACGCCGGCAACAGGCAGCTCCAGCTGCTGGGCAGCCACCTCAAAACCTTTGGGCGCCCACAGCTGGTTTTGCAGGGTGGTAAAGGAAACCCGCAAAAAGTATTCAGCGCCGGGTTCTGGTTGGGGAAGGCGATAAGGCACTTTTACTGTTTTTTCCGCGCCCGGCTCCAGCCGGCCAAGGGTAAAACGGCCGCTGTCCGTTACCTTGCCGTTCTTTGACAAGGTCCATTTGCAGGCAAAGGAGTCCAGGTTAATGAACTGGTAACGGTTTTTAATGGTTACCATACCGTTTGCCAGGTCAGCGCCCTGTATGCCTATCCACTGGTAAGCATGCTTTAATTCGGGGTAATGCGGTTTTTCAGAACGATCTGAAGCTACCACCCCTTTGTGTATGAAATAATGATCATTCGGGTATTCCCCAAAACCGCCGCCAAAGGCCAGTATAGGATGCTTTGGATCACGCCGGTTCCACAGGCCCTGGTCCTGCCATTCCCATATGCAGCCGCCCAGCAGCGAAGGGTATTTGTCAAAAAGCGCGTTGTACTCATCTACAGATCCCATAGAGTTGAACATGGCATGCGCGTATTCACACAGGTAAAAAGGTTTCGTATGGCTGTTATCGTTAGCCAGCTTTTCCACTTCCGCGGGAGAGGTGTACATGCGGCTGTCAATATCTGCCGGGTTATCTTTATCAATGCCAAAACCTTCGTAGTGCGTAAACCGCGTGGAGTCAATATCGCGGATGGCCTGCAATGCCGCCCGGAAGTTAGAGCCTCCCCTGCCGCATTCATTGCCTAATGACCAGATAATAACAGACGGGTGATTTTTAAAGTTCTCTACATTCGCTACGTTGCGGTCAATGATGGCGGCTTTTATACGCGGCTCCTCATCAAAATCGCCCATAGCGCCATGGCATTCCACGTTCGCTTCCGCCAGCACGTAAATACCGTATTCATCACACAGCTCATACCAACGGGGATCATCTGAATAATGGCAGGTACGCACGTGGTTGCAGTTGGCCTGCTTGATGAGGGTTATATCCCGTATCATCTGCGCTTCTGTAACGGCATGGCCTACGTTGGGCCAGTGCTCATGCCGGTTAACGCCTTTGAGCTTTACCGGAACGCCGTTCACCAGGAACTGGCGTCCTTTAATGGCCAGGTTGCGGAAGCCGGTACGCGCCGATAATATCTCCGCTGCCTTGCTCCCGTTTTTCAGGGTGAGCACTGTGGTGTACAGCCGCGGCGTTTCCGCGGTCCACTGCTGCGGGTGCTGTACCGACACGGTAACGTTAACGGTGGTTTCTTCGCCGGGCTGCAATGCAGGCACCGGAACGCTGCCGCTGCTTCCTTTAACCGGCTGCCGGCCGTTGTACAGGTCAACCGTTAGCTGGCGGGCGGGCGCTGCGCTGCTACCGAAGTTTTTAATTTTTGCGCTTACCTGCAGGGTGGCATCGCGGTACTGTTCATCCAGCTGCGCATGTACGGCAAAATCGCGTATATGCGTTACCGGGCTGCTCCAAAGGGTAACATTGCGGAAAATGCCGCTCAGGCGCCACATGTCCTGGTCTTCCAGGTAGCTGCCGGTGGTGAAGCGATATACTTCCACAGCTATCATGTTATTGCCCGGTTGTACAAAACCGGTAATATCAAAGTCAGCCGCATTGCGGCTGTTCACGCTGTAACCCACCTTACGGCCGTTCACCCACAGGAAAAAGCCGGCATCCACGCCGTCGAACGTAACAAAGATGCGGCGGCCTTTCCAGCCGGCGGGCACCGTAAAATTGCGCCGGTAGCTGCCTACCGGGTTACGCTGTTTATAAGTGGTGTATCTTTCCGGCGGCGTGCTCATTACATGCGGAAAGTCTTTCTTAAAAAGAAAGGTAAAGTTGGTATAGGCAGGTGTTCCATATCCCATTACCTGCCAGTTGGAAGGCACCGGTATCTCTTTCCAGCCGGAAACGTCATAACCGGGCTTGTAAAAATCCACCGGCCGCTGCTGCGGCCATGCCACCCAGTTGAACTTCCACATGCCGTTAAGGCTCCTGTTAAAGGAAGATGCATGCCGGTTGGCCTGCAGCGCTTCCTGCAGGCTGCCATACGGCATTAAAGTGGCGTGCGCCGGCTGCTTGTTGATGCCCAGGCATTGCGGGTCTTCTATTTCATGCGGAACAGGCGCATTGCCGCTGCTGTCTGTATCAAAGCCTGTGCTGTTCGTATATGCCTTTACAGGTAGCGCCAGGCCAACGGTCAATAACCAAACAATTTTATTCATTCGCATTGCTGTACTGCAGGTATTTTATTTAGCTGTGAAAATTAATATTTAAAAGGCATTAAGCTCCGCCAGGTGTGTATAAGTGGCATTATAGCTGGATAAGATATTCACCCGGAAATACCTGGCATCCCTGAAGCCTGAAAGGAACTGCTTTTGCAGGTCTTTGGTGTTCTGCAGGGTGAAGGAGCCGGCCTGCTCCCAGCTGAGATTGTCCACGCTGGTTTCTACTGTTACCGACTGCGGCTTGCCGTCGTTATCGCTTTGCCGGTCCAGGAACGACAGCCCGTGCAGGGCTTTAACAGCGCCCATATCCACCGTAATATGATGCGGGGGGCCAGGACTGGCGCCCTGCCACTGGGTATGCCAGAAGGTACCGGGATTGTTGTCAATGGCAAAAACCGCGCGGCCATTGTCGGGGCCTTCTCCATTGGCTTCCTGTGATGAAAAGTCAATTATGCTCCATGCCGACCTGTCAAAGTCGGGGTAATCCGCCAGGTTGGGCTGCACCCTGATAACGAAAAACACAGTACGCAGCTGCTCATTTACCGTTACGGTTGACTTAACAATGCTTATTGGCAGCAGGTAGTCTTTAAGCGCAGGAACGGCGTCAGCGCCGCTGGTTTTAACAGCCAGCTCCAGCGGCGGCGTGCTAAGCTGCCCGTAGGGTATTACCGCGCTGGTTGCGCTCAGCGTGTAGCCATGCTCCGGCAAAAGCGTATAGGCTGTATTGTTAGCCCGGTTAAAGCTGTCAACCAGCGCCGGGTTCACGCTAAAGCTCACCGGTATATCGGCCTGCGGATAATCGGGGCCGCCATAATCTGCGCCGTAAATGATCACCTGGGCGCTGTCGGTGATGGCCAAAACATGGTTCACCGGGTTATTAACGGCGGCCGGCATATATACCTTAATATATTTGGACAAGGGCTGGTCCGGCAGGTCATATTTGTCCTCACAGGCGCTTGCCAGCAAAAGCAGGCCGGCCATAACAACATATAATGCACGGGATTTATTGAGATACATATTTTTCATTTTTTAGAGAATGCACAATTATTTGATACAACATTACCAGCCGGGATTTTGCACTACCACGCGGCCCCTGTCCAGCTCATACTGGCTGATGGGGAACCAGTAGCTGCCGGCCAGCCACAGGTGCTTTACGGCCACTACGCGCTGGTAAAAGTTGTTATCGTTTTGGTTAATGTTCATACCATGCAGCTCGCCCATTACCTGGGGCGCAATTTTCCAGCGGCGTATATCAAACCAGCGGTGGTACTCAAAAGCCAGCTCCACCCTTCGTTCCGCGCGGATCCTGTTACGCATCTCATCCTGGCCGGCGGGTACCGGCAGCGGGTTGTCGCCTGCGCCATACTGCGGAATACCGGCGCGTTCCCGTATCAGGTTCAGGTATTTAAGTATATCGGCGTTGCCGGGGTTGTACTCGTTCAGCGCTTCTGCATAGTTCAGGTATATTTCGCCCAGGCGGAACAGCACCAGGGGCCTGTTCTGATGCTGGCCGTTACCGCCGGAACCCGCGTTGGTTTGCGGGCCAACATTTTTGCGAACGAGATAGCCTGTTTTAGACCAATCCGTAGGATGCCCGTTCTTGCCATTGGGGCCGGAAACAAAGAACGATACCGGCGCCGGCGCGCTCATATTGCCGCCCTGGAAAATACTGTTGTTATAAGTGATGGAGGCATAAAAACGCGGTTCGCGGTTCATATACATGTTGTACACGGGTACGCCGTTTACATCGGTAAAGCCTGTTTCAGTATACAGGGAAGACTCCCGGATAGAGCGGCCGTCTTTCATAAAATAAGCATCTACCTGCTCCTGCGTGGCGGCAATACCGCACCAGCCCCCGGCCTGGCGTGGCATGGCGTTTACATCCCAGTCCCACAGGCTGTTATCCTTACGCACAAAAATCTGCTCGTTGTTCCAGGGCTCCAGCAGAATGCCCTGCGCGGTTTTAACGGGATCGCCGCCAGGATCTTTATAAAGTGAGTAAAGGTTAAGATCAATAACGGCTTTGGCCGCATCGGCCGCCCGCTTCCATTTTTCCTTGTCATAGGTTTGGGAAATAAGTACAGTACCATCTGCATTGCGGAAACCGGCCATCTCCGTATTGCCGTTATAAAGCGGGCTGGCGGCATATAGCAGCAGCCTTGCCTTTACCGCCAGGGCCATGCCTTTGGTGGCCCGGCCATATTCCCTGTCGGCGTTAAGGCCATTGCTTTCAGGCGTTAGCGGCAGCACTGCGGCTGCCTTATCCAGCTCTGACACTACATAATCAACGCAATTATCAAAAGGGCTGCGCGGCAGCTGCATATCCGTGGCCGGCGCATCGGGTGGGGTTAGCGTATCGCTTACAAGCACCACCGGCCCGTACTGCCGCATGAGCAGAAAATAATAATAAGCACGCAGGAAACGGGCTTCGGCCTTATACTGGTCAATGAGCTGCTGGCCGTTCAGGGAGCGTATTTCCTCATTTTCATCAATATGGGAAATGAAATAGCCGGCGGAGCGGATGCCGTTATAGTAATAGCCCCATTTCTCAAACTTGTTGTTGCCTGCGCTGATGTTGCCGATGTTAAGATCGTAAATGGTATATTTTGACCAGGTAATATCTCCTTCGTCGCTGTTGGCCATCCAGGGCCAGTTATCCCATTGATTGGATTCATCATCCACGTAGCTGTACACATTGGCGAGATATTGTTCGGAGGTGGCTTTTTTATGGAACACCTCTTCTATTGTAATACGGTCGTTCGGCACCTGGTCAAGATACTTCCTGCAGGCAAAGCTGCAGCTGATCATCACGAACAACAGGATGCGCTGATATACGAGGTTCTTTTTCATCCCTTAATATTTTGATGTTTTACAGGCCGGATGGAACCCTGCATTTACATGCCGGTTTCATTGCCAATAGTTTTCTGATTGTTAGCAGCTGTTTTTATTTGAGTGTAAGCTTTGCGCCCAGGTTATAGGTTTTTACCAGCGGGTATTGCGAGCCGCGGCCATCTCCCAGCTCTACATCCCACAGCTTAAAGCCGCTCATGGTCCATAGATTGTAGCCAATGAAATACAGGTTCAGGTTGGCAATGCCCATCCTGTTGAGCCACTGCTTTCCGGCCAGGTTATAGCTGAACTGCAGTGTTTGCAGGCGCAGGAACGCGCCGTTCTTCACCCACCATGAGCTGCCGGCATAGTTCATATTGTCGTTACCGTAAGTAAGGCGCGGGTACAGGGGGTGCGGGTGCGCACCATCGGGTGTCCACCGGTTTGTGATCTGCGCCAGCAGGTTGCCGCGCTCCCCGCCCTGGCTGAAAGGCTGCAGGCCGTCGCCGTTCAGCTGTATATCCACATTGCTGATGCCTTTGAACCAGCCGGCCAGCGACCATCCTTTCCAGTTAATGGTGGGGCCAAAGCCGTACACGATCTCGGGTATGCTTCCGTAGCCAATAGGGCCCTGGTCATAGGTGTCTATCTTACCATCACCATTCAGGTCTTTATATTTAATATCGCCGGGGCGGTTGGCACCGGTTTGGTAGGGGCTGTTGGCAATTTCCTTATCGCTCTCAAAAAGCCCCAGTGCTGTATAGCCAAAGCGCTGGCCCAGCTTACGGCCTATGCGCTGCTGCCAGGGATAGGGCCAGGGCGCATTGGCGTCGTTGATTATCATAGCCCTGTTCCAGGTGAAGCTGCCGCGCAGGCCAATGAACAGGTCTTTTCCTATCCTTTTATTGAATTCCAGGGTGGCATCCACTCCCCTGTTATGTATTTCGCCCAGGTTAGCGTAAGGCAGCGTGCGAATGCCTTCATACAGCGGCACATCGCCGCGCTGCCGGAAAATGCCGGTCCTGTTCTCATTAAAAACATCCACTACCAGGGAAAGGGCGTCGCGCAGGGTTTTGATCTCCACGCCAACATTTGTTTTCTTAGCTTTTTCCCAGGTAACTTCCACCGCATAATCACCAATATCCAGCCCATCGAAATGATTATCAGCTCCGTTGCGGCCGTAGGAGTAGCCGCCGTTGCCGCTTCCTACCGTAGATATGTAGGCAAAGCGGCGGCCGCCGATATTGCTGTTGCCTACCAGGCCGTATGAAACGCGCAGCTTGAGGAACTGTATGGCCTTGCTGAGCGGTTTAAAAAACGGCTCTTCAGAGGCTACCCAGCCTGCGCCAAAGGATGGGAAAAAACCGAAGCGGTGATCCGGCGCAAAGGTTTCCGAACCGTTGTAACCAAAATTCGCTTCGGCAAGATACCTGTCGTCATAGGCATAGGTAACGCGGCCGGAGAGCCCCATGTAACGGTAAGGAATGGAGCTGATGAAATCACCGGCAAACGCATCTTCCTTATCCGACTGGTTGTACAGCAGCATGCCGGTTACATTGTTTTTACCAAAGGTGTTATTATAGTTAATAGCTGCTTCTGTATAAAACTGGCGGGTGCCGCCGTTGCTGCGGCTGTAGCCCAGGTAATTGCTGCCAATGGAGGTTTGTTCCAGCAGCAGCTTGCCGGACGAGTCCCTGCCGGATGCCAGGTAACCATCTACGGTTTTGGTGCGGCTTATCGTATGCGCGTTATAGTTATCAAAGGAGAACATGCCGGTTACAGACAGGCCTTTGAGCCAGGCGCCCAGGTCCTGCGTAAGGCGGATGTTGCTCCACAGCTGGCTTCTGAACTCGCTCACATAACCGCTTTGCGTAAGCAGGTTGTAGGGATTGTTAACATCGGCTGTGCGTATCTGGGAATGAAGGCCGTTGGAATATATGGGTGGTATAAGAATGGGCGGCAGCAGGTAAGCGGAGCCCCAGATCTGGTCTACCGAGCTGCCGGGAAAATTACCGTTACTGATCCAGCCGGAAGCGCCAAAGTCAACCTTTGTTGTTTTGCTCAGCTGCAGGTTCAGGTTGGCGGTGAAGTTATAACGGGTGTATTTGATGGCGGAATTATAATTCGCCAGCTGGTCGGTTTTGTACATGCCATTCTCATCATAGTAGCCGATGGAAAGATAGTACTGCGCGTGGTCTGAACCGCCGCTGGCATTTACGCGGGCGCGCCGGTTCTGCCCGTATTTGTTGAACAGGGTTTTAAACCAGTCAACATTGGGATAAAGGTCAGGGTCTTTTCCGCTGGCGGTAAGGGCAATCCTTTCCGGCGAATATTTAGGCAGCGGATCAGCGGGATTGGAGTTGTGGTATGCTTCATTCGCCATTTGCATATAGGTAACACCGTCTGCAAACTTGGGTATCCTGGTGAACTGCGTAATGCCCTGGTCATACTGCATATTGATCTGCGGCCGGCCGGCTTTCCCTTTTTTTGTTTGGATAAGGATAACGCCGTTGGCGCCTCTTACGCCGTACACCGCTGTTGCGGAGGCGTCTTTGAGGATGCTGAAGCTGGAAATATCCTCAGGGTCCACGTTGGCAAAGTCGCGTTCAATACCATCTACCAGCACCAGCGGTTTGCTGTTGGTAAAGGTGGATATGCCGCGGATATAAATTTCGGCGTTGTCATAACCCGGCTGCCCGCTGCGCTGCACGCCTATTACCCCTGCTACACGGCCTGCTATCACATCGGTAAGGTTGGCCACGGGCTGCTTCAGGTCTTCGGCGCGGATGCTGCTTTGCGCGCCAATGGTGGTAATTCTTTTCTGCTGGCCATACCCCACTACCACCACGTCATTCAGGCCCATTACCTGCTCCTGCATAACGATGTTGATGTCGCTGCGGTTATTCACCGGCACTGTTTGCGTTATATAGCTTACAAAGCTGAACACCAGCGTATCATTGTTTGCCCGCAGCCGGATGGTGTACCGGCCGTCGGAAAGTGACGTGGTGCCTGTTTTCGACAGCTTGCTTGTGATGGTTACGCCAGGCAACGGCTGCCCTTTTGCATCGGTTACAATGCCGCTTACCGCTGTAAGCGGCGGCGCGCTTGCGGCCTGCTTTCTTTTTACAACAACGGAATGATCGAGCATTTCGTAGGTCAGGGGCTGGTCCCGGAAACACTGGTCCAGCACCTGTTTCAACGGCAGGTTGGTTGCCGTAAGGCTCACCGGCTTTGCCTCTCCCAGCATTTCATTTTCGTACAGGAAATCAAAACCGGTTTGCTGCCGTAGCTGCCGGAACACTTCCTTCAGGTTGGCGTTGCTTACCTGCAGGCTTACACGCTGTGCGTGCACCAGCGTGCATAGCAGCATAAGGCCGGAAATAATCAGTATTAACTTACATGAAACTGCATGCCGGCGGTAACCAGGGACAAAGCAATCCCGCCTGCATAAACATGCATTAAAAAACATACTCATTTGGTTGATTAATTTATGTGGTTGTGGAATTATTGCTTCATACGTGGATTCAATAGCGATTTGACTTACGGCATAACAATGATCCTGCGGCCTTCCACTTTAAAGTGTATAACGCCGGTCATCTCCAGCCGTTTTAATACTGCCGTAACATCTTTATACCGTGTAACTGTTCCCCCGAAATTTCTTTTTATGTTATTGTCTTCAAATACCACCTCCATATCGTACCAGCGTGCAATTTGCTGCATAACCTCCCGGATGCCGGCATTGTCAAAGGCAAAAAAACCGTTCTTCCAGGCTACCGCATCTTCCGGGTTCACCTTCTTTACGCGAAAGGCAGCCAGCGGTGATGGCAGCAGCCCCTGCTCGCCCGGCTGCAGCGCTACCTGGCTTGCGGGCGCCACCAGCTTTACTGCGCCCTGCATCAGCGTGGTTTTCACCGCGCTTTCATCTTCATAGGCCGAAATATTGAACCGTGTGCCCAGCACCTGCACTTCCATGCCATTGGCCATTACTTTAAACGGCTGCTGCGGGTTGCCGGCTACTTCAAAATAGGCTTCTCCCGTTAGCTTCACAATCCTTTCCGTGCTGTTAAACGCCACGGGAAACTGCAGCGAGGAAGCTGCATTAAGCCATACTTTTGTACCGTCTGACAAGGTTACCTGGAACTGGCTGCCGCGGGGGGTAGCCAGTGTGTTATAAGCCATCAGCGACTCATTTCCCTTTACCTCATATTGCAAGCTATCCCCCTGCTGGCGAACAGCGGCTGTTCCCTGCCGGATCACCTGGTTGCTGGTGCTGTCCAGCTTTATCGTGGACCCATCTGACAGGGTAAGGATGGCTGTATGGGCGCCCACGGCCACCTCACCTGCCTTTTGCGCAACAGCCGGCCGCTGCTTAAACGACAGGCGCGGCCAAAAGTAAATACCGGCTGCCAGCAATACGATGATGGATGCTGCCGCCCAGCTCCAACGGCGCAGTAAATGAATGCGGGAACGTTCACCCGCTACGGGCGGGGAACCTGCACCATCGTCCAATGCCGCCATTTGCCGTTTGATTGCAACAAGCGCGCTTTCAACATCAGCTGCATTTGTTAGCCCATGCAAGCTTTCACGGCTGCACAGCTGTTCCAGGAACGCATCCCAGGCGGCCGCATGCTCCGGCGCATCCAGCGTTTCCCATAGCCGCCGCAGGTCAGCAGCAGTAATGGTTTCCGCCAGGTACTGATCAAATAATATGTCTAATTCGGCTCGTTGCATGGTACAATTTTACTACCGGCTTATAATAATGGAACTTTAATTAAGCAAAAGGACGTGTTGGGTTAAAAAAAAATTTTTACATACCCGGCGAACAGGCATACCATTAAAATGTCACCATATTGCGCGATATATTTCCGCAGAAAAGCCAGCGCCTTTACAATGTAATCTTTTACGGTATGCCCGCTTAATCCCATTTCGCGCGCAATGGCCTCATGCGACAGGCCCTGCTCCCGGCTAAGCCGGAAAGCACGCTGCTGCTGCGGGGGCAGTTTCCGGATGCCGGCTTCTATCAGCTGCTGTAGCTCTTTGAGGCGGGCATTCATTTCCGGCGTGGCCTGCGCCTGCATAATATAGGCACCGGGATGGGCAAGCGACCGTTTATAATTTTCCTCAATGGTAGCGCGTTTCAGTTTCCTGAGAATGAAATTGCGGGTTGCCCCGTACAAATAAGCGCGTATATTTTCTACCGTAGTTATCTGCTGCCGTTCTTTCCATACCCATAGAAAAACTTCCTGGGCTACATCTTTGGCAAAATCAGCGGATCTTGAGGCCAGGAAGGCAACGGAGTAAGTATGATCCCAATGGAGGCGGAACAGGGTATCAAAAGCAGCAGTATCTCCCGCTGCTATGCGTGCGAGCAAATCCTGTTCATTGCTGTTATGTACCTCCTTGTTTGACAATCCGGTAAGTTGGCTTTTTAAATTGCCGCCTGTTCCTAGGCAAAGCCCAAAGGTAATCGTGATGGGGTTTAATGCAAAAATAAACGTGGAATTTTTCTTATACCGCCTGTGGTGAGCTACCCGGCTTGCTCCTCTCTTCCCTGATCTCATCAAAAAAAGGCGTACGCTTTTCTTCTACACATTTAGCGGCATACAGGTACAGGGCAGCGCTCCAGGTTTGCCACTCCTGCCCCTTGGGCATGCCATCGTTGGCATTCAGCCACTCGTTAAAACCGAAATTAAGATTGCCTGCAACAGACAACCGTACGATGCGTGTAAGCTCCAGCAGCTTTTCCTCTGCCAGCCTGTATTTTCGTGCAGCCACCAGCGCTGCCACATAAAAGCCGCAGATGAAAGGCCACACCCCGCCATTGTGGTAGTCGCCGGGGCGGTTCAGCAATGCATAGCGCTCCCGCCAGTCGCGGTCTTCGGGGCGGATGTATGGAAAAAAATTCGGCGGCAGCTGTAACGCCAGCTCTCCTGTTTGGCGGAGGTTGTTGCATTCATCTTCAATCCACGACACCATGGCAGCGGCCCTGCCGGGAGATGCAATGCCGGAAAGAATGGCCAGGCTGTTACCCAGCAGATCGAACCGCTCACTGCTTAATATTTTGTATGACCATAACGCATAATAAGGCTTATGTTTCACTACCAGCCCTTCATGCACATGCCGGTGCTGCACATTGCCTGTTATGGTAAAATGCTTCATCTCATTGCAAAGGTGCTTTGCCCGCTCATAATCTCCCAACAAGCGCAGGTAGCTGTATACCAGGGTATTCACAAACAGCCCGAAGCCCAGCACCCACTGCTCGTCGCGCCAGTCGCTGGTAGGTTGCTGCGCCACCAGGTAATGGTCGGAGGGGCTCTGGTATTCCATCCACTGCAATGCTTTGCCCACTGCGGGTTCAAGAAACCCCGGCTCGTTTACAAGCTTCCTGAATATGCCTACGGCAAGCAGGAACAGCGGGGTGGTATCGCTGGCGCCGCGGTCGTCAGGATCATGCACCAGGGAAGGTATATGCCCACGGACGGATTGATTAGCAGCCAACGTTTCGAGCACGCGCCGCATGCTGGCTAACAGCACTGCATTGCCGCTTACCCCGATGCCTAAGATCGACAGCAGCAGGTCCCGGGTATAGGGCTCGGGGTAGCCCCATCCCGCTGTCCGGGGCAAGCGGTGGTAAGGGCCGCAGGCATTGTGCAGCAGCACTTCCAGCGCAGCTGCTTTTGCTTCTTCAATTTCCGACCAGGAAGAAGTTTTCATATTGCTTTATTTAACGGATGTTCAACTTTTCACGTACGACCTGTATAAACTTTTCCGCTACCCGGCGGTAGTCGAAATGTGCCGCTACCCGGCGGCGGGCGGCTTTACCAAGCCGTTTCCTGTATGCAGGATCTGCCATTAGCTGCGTGAGGCAGGCGCGGATGTCATTCACATCTGCCCGGTAATCTACTGTGCGCGGCGTATCGAAAATAACCTTCCGCTGCTCTCCCGGCGCTGCTTCGTTTTCCAGCACTACCTCATTCACGGTGATCTTTTGAGCCACCCCTGCCAGCAGGGCTGTTTCTTCATGCAGCAGCGTATCGAGCATTCCCATTGCCCGGATGCCGATCACCGGCTTTTCACAGGCGCCCGCCTCCACCTGCAGCATGCCAAAACCTTCGAGCCGGGAGGGCGCCGCATATATATCACAAGCATTCAGCAGCAGCGGCATATAGTTCCGTGATACAATACTTGTTACATACTGCACTTTTTTGCCGATGCCCAGGCTGGCCGCCAATGCCAGGTCGGCTTCGTTCTGCGAATAGGTGCGCGCCTGCGGCCACACCTTGCAGATGTACTTCCAGCGGGGCAGCGCGCCATCTACCTGCGCCAGCGCCTGCATTACCTCCCGCGCGCCTTTGGAACAGGCATCTCCTCCTACTGTTAATATCAACAGCTGTTCAGGCGCCAGGCCAAGCGCATCCCTCACGGCCTGTACCTTCGGATGGCTGCGGTCATAGGGTGCAAACAGGTTAGTATCACACCCTACCGGCAATACCTCAATGCGGCTGCCATCGATGCCGTCGCGCATGTACATTTCTTTTACCCATTGCGACGTAACCAATATCAGCGGCAGCTGGTTCAGCACCTCCTGGTAGCCAGCGATATAACCATCCGCCACCAGCCAGGGAACGGGGAGTATACCCGCTGCCTGCGGATGCAAAGCCAGCTGCGGCATATATCCCCAGTAACCAATCCCTACGGCTATATCGGGCTTAAACCACCGGTAATACCAATCCTTTTCAAGCGGAGAATTGAAATGAACAGGATAAACGTCTACCCCTGCCTCCTTTAACCCCCTGTACAGCAATTCCCCCTGCATGGCAAGCCCGCCGGGGCCTGCCGGGTAATCGTACATTAACAGCACTTTCATATACCTGGTTTGTCATATAACCATGCCAGCGCAACATGCTTATCAGTAAAGCGCCAGAATGCTTCTGCCGCAGGCGTGGTACGCGCTTCCCAGCTATCGGGGGAAAACCCGTACTGCCCTGTTATCAATGCATATTTCTTTTGCCATACCGCTTCCGGCAATTCATAAAAGATATTTGCATGCCTGTTTGCCACCGGGTAATAGGCCCGGCCTCCATCTTCATAAGCAAATACCCATAATTCATCCGCATAAATCCTGCCTGCATGCCACAGCTTTATTACAGACCGCCCTATTTCTTCGTGGCGGCGGTGACGCGTATATTCTCCATTGGGATGATGTGTAAGCATTACGTCAAAGTGTTGCCCCTGCAACAGCGAAAGAATGGTTTCCGACACCAGCGCTTCAGGCAGCGGCTGCTGTTCAGGACCATCATCCAGGTCGGCCATAGCGCCGCCTGCTTCCAGCTCCTGCAATACTTTATGAAAACGCGGCGCCCGGTCGCTGTCATGCGCCCGGCAAAGCGTGAATACCTGCCGTTTACCGCGCAGGTATTGTAACAGCGTACCGCCGGCCCATAGCACTTCATCATCCGGGTGGGCCACGATGGTTACCGCTGACTTAAAAGCAGCTGCTGTCAACGTTTCCGTTGTCATAATAATAGTAGTGTTAGCTTAAATAACAGGCAATAGATACGGATAGTACGGGCTTTTCAAAAGGGTTACTAAATTTAACGAAAATTCCTCAACAGGCGCGGGTGTTTGTTTATCTTATTTGCATAAAACCCACGATCAGCCTGCTTATTGCGGGGGAGTACTGATGATAAAATCTCAGTTAATCCACCAGGTAAGCCAGCCCGTTATTCACCTGGTTGCAAAGGTCCGCCACCCGTTTGGTAGTGAATATAACTTTCAGCTGGTCCCTGGCTATTTTAAAATCATGATGCACGGGGCAGGGATGCGTGGCGGAGCATTTATTTAATCCCAGCGCGCATTGCGTAAAAATATCCTTACCATCCACCGCATCCAGGATATTCATAAGCGGCTGGCGGCGTTGCTCACTGGTAACATAAAAGCCGCCTGAAGGGCCTTTTATGCTGTTGATCACGCCTTTCTTCACCAGTGTTTGCAGCAGCTTTCCTACGGTGTGCTCACTGGCATTTATGCCGGCGGCTATTTCCTTTATACCGGCTTTTTCGCCCGATCCATACCTGGATGCAAGGTAAATAACTGCTTTGATCGCTATTTTACAGGTAACGCTCAACATGTTTCAGGCATTTAAAAAATTACGGCCTTCCATTGAAATCCTTTCATAGCTCCAGGGAGGATCGAAAGTAAGCTGCACATTTACCGTGTAACCGGGAAAGTTATTTTCCAGCTGCGTTTTTACACTGTCCTGTATCGACTGCCCCATGGGGCAAAAACGCGTGCTGAGCGTCATCAGCACATCCAGCTTCTTCTCTTCCTCATAAAAATTCAATTCATAGATCAAACCCAGGTCTACCACGTTCAGTCCCAGCTCAGGGTCTATCACCTCCTGCAGCAATGCAAGGGCAACAGTGCATTGAATACTATGGTTTGTTTTCACATTCATCTCCAACCAGGTTTATAAAAAGTAACCCTAAAGATATTTAAATTATAAAGAAAGGCGCATAGCAGCAGCAGTACGGCGCCGGCTCTTACAACGCCGCCGTTTGCCGCAAACACGCCCGCAACAAACAACAGGAAACCCAGCAGGTAGCTCAGGGCCATGAGGTTAAACAGCCTGCTGCTGAACAGGTCTTTGGGACTGGGCGTTTTACCGGCGCCTGCCTGTACATGATACAGCTTGTTCCATACAATAAAAGGCAGTGTTTTAAATGTCATACCAAGAATGATGGCCGTTAACCATCCAAAGAAAACACTGAAGCCGTAAATAAGCACCAGCGCCGTATTTTCCGTAGTGGTGAGCAAAAACCCGATAGCTGCCGCCAGCAGCACCAGGGGAATGATCATCATCAGCACAGACAGCAGGGATATTTTTACCTGCCCGTCTACCTGGCGGCGGATGCGCTCCCTGTAACAACCGTAGCAGTAGCAGATAAATATTACAATAGCTGCCAGCAAACAGGCCACCGGCAAAAAGTATAGCACCGGGCGGCGTACATACAGGAACAGCAATACAAACCCCGTTAGCCCGCCATTCATCAGCGCATATATCCACCACAGCTGCTTTATGTTGGTGTACTTTGACACCAGGAACATGGGAATAAGGCGGGAGCCCACGCCTGTGATCAGCAGCAGGAACCAGCCCACTATTCCCATGTGCGCATGCAGCGGCAGGTAATGCAATGAATTTTCCCGCAGCAGCGGATGCGTAAAATTATACACCAGCAATAAACCGGCAAAGGTGGTCATAAACAGCCAGCAGGTAGCGGTTATCACAAATACAACATGCACATTTTCATTTTTGGCAGCCGGCCGGCTGCAGATAACATTCACCAGGAATAAAAGCACCGCGCTGTTGATCAGTATGGCGCCGGCTTTTGCCGGCACACCCATATTGAAGGTATAAAAAGCATATACCAGCAAGGGTATGCCAACGCCTGCCAGTATGAAGGTAAGGTACGCCAGCCGGTGGCTGTATAATTTTCCTTCTGCCAGTACCGGCACCAGCTGGTGGCTGGCCCCCAGGATGATCATGGTGCCCCACCCCAGCGCCATGGCATGCGTAATGGCCAGCGTGTGCGGAGAAAAGTAATGGTCATACCGGCCGGCAGGTGATATACATAAAAGAAAAACCGCCCACAGAAAAGACAACGCAGCATATACATAAAAAGGTATTACTACACCCGGGGTAGTAACCGTTCCTGCATGATTGTTATGATCGGTTGTAAACATCAGGCTTTAAAAATTAATAAGTGTACTTCTCCTTCGTTTATTTCCTTAATGCGGTAATCGAACTTTCTTTGCACAAGCTCGGGCAGCAGGAATACCGGGATGCGTTTATGATATACGAACAATGCCCTGTCTGCGTGCAGTTTGTCCAGCTCCGCCAATATAGCCAGCATTGGCCCCGGCATTTTCAGTTGACGAACATCCAGCACCTGCAAACGCTCCTTAAACGCCTGCATCAGCTCTTCCCAGCCTTTTCCCCCATCCGGCGGCGCCGCCTCAACGGCCGGCGCGCCGGCCTGCTTATAGAAAGTGGTTGCTACCAGGTCATCGGCAACCACATTAACGTGCGATGTAAATCCCTGCCGCTCCAGCAATACGATCAAAGGCGCCGGCTCAAAAGTGTTAATGATCTTTAACGCCTGGCCGGGTTCCAGCGCTTTCACCTCCTCCATGATAATGCCCAGCGGATCGTTGCCTGCTGCAATAGCGGGCCGCACATCCAGCTCAATAACAGCACCGGGAGCTACAGGCGGCGGGGTTGCCGGCGCCGCTGCTGCTGCCGCAACATTTTCATTTACCTCAAAGCCCAGTGGCCGCAGCTTTTCAAAGAACGCGTTTATGCTGCAGTTGCCGATTTTGCTGGCCATTGCAATGGATGTGCGCCCGGCCATTAACTTCCGCAGCAGTGGATTGCGCAGCTGCTCAAACCTGGAAGAAATACTGATGATCGCTTCCAGGGCCGCGGGCTCCTGTTTCAGGATGGCTGCAATCTTTGTATTTGCGTTTATAGTCATGGCGTATTGTATAATTTTTCAGCCTACTTTCCCGCAAACATTTGCGGTACTTTGTGGGTACTGTTTTTTTCTATATCAAGCAATAACGTTTCCAGGTCTTCAGGCGTCATGCCTGCCTGCAGATGGTTGAAAAGCGTTCTTTCCTCAAACCTGATATGCGCTTCCAGCAAATCAGCAAATGACGCCAGCAATTCGCTGCCGGCCACCTGCTGCGGAATAGCTTTAACAAGCGACCGGATATTGCGGTGCTCCTCTTCTGCCTGTACCCGCAGCAGATCGTCCTTGGGGAGCTTGCTGAATATAAATTTTTCCTCTTCGGCAAAATGCTGCTCCAGGTGACTGCTAAAAAAGTCCTGTACGTAGCCGTTGATGCTTTTGCCGCTTACACCTTTTGAAAGGTCTTCTCTTATTTTCCATACCAGCAGCAGCCCGAAATGATGGTCTTTCGAGAAATGAACAAATGCTTTGCTGCGCTTTATGGGTTTATGATTTTCCATTGTTTAACTCATTTTCAAGCTTTACAGCTTTGGGAAAAAGGATATTGTTTTCCAGGTGCACATGTATGTGCAGGTCATCTTCAAACTCGTCCAGCATGCGGTATAAGAGGCTGTAGCTGGCGCAGGCGTCTTCGGGCAGCGCATAGTTATTGCTAAGGCGCCGTATCTCCTCCAGGCTGCGGCCTACTGACTCATGCTCCATTTCCATTACGTTAATGGGCTGGCGAACCGTACCGAAATACATGGCCGGCGCTCCTTCCTGTCGCTGACCTGCAGCGCGCGCCAGCTCTTTAATGTAAGGGAACAATACCTCTTCCTCTTTTACCAGGTGTGACAGCAGTTCATCGTAAATGCCTGTTACCAGCTGGTTTATGGCCAGCAGCTCCGGATGCCTGCTGCCATGCACACGGGCCACCTTATTGGCATAGCCGGCTATTTCGGGCAATGACTGCTTTACATAGCTGTGATGGGTGTTTACAATATAATCCGCCAGGAAATCCAGGCTCCAGTCGTTGTAAGGCAGCGGGCGGGTGGTAAACTGCCTGTCGGCCTGCTGCAGCTCCTCTTCTACTACTGCTGCATCCAGGCCTTTTTCCGCGCATGCCTGCCGTACTGTTTTTTTACCGCCGCAGCAGAAATCAAGCCCGTATTTTTTAAATACCTGTGCTTTACGCAGATCCCTGGCGGCTATTTCTCCCAGCGTTTCGCTGCTGCCTTCCGGCGCATTCTTGCTGATGCGCACCTTCCACCACTCAGGCCCCTGCTCCAGGTATTCCCAGGAGAAAATGTTGCCTCTTTCTCCCAGCAGCTGGTAGTACAGCGGTTTGGGATCATGATCGTTATGGATCACCAGGCTTTCGCCCCCGAGCAGCTCGTCAAAGCGGGCAAAAATAGCCGGGTGTTTTTGTCTTGGTTCCAGTAATGTTACATTTAAAATATTTTCCTGTTTCATTTGTGTGTATGGTTTATATGTGTTCAAAATATTTTTGTATTTGCGGCAGCAGGTGCTCCAGTATTTCCCGGGCCTGCTGCCGGTTAAAATCTTCGTGCTGCTTTTTGGAAACACCCAGCGCCGACAGGTCAATGTGTATATCCGGCGTTATTGCGTGGTTTGACAGGCATGCCTTTGTGCAGGCCAGCGGGCAGCCGTCTATTGCAATCACCGGCCTGCCGGATTTTGCTGTTCGTACCAGCTTTTTTACATTGCCTCCCACACCTGCTATGCAGGACATTTCAGCTGCTTCCCGCCTGTCGAGCTGAATAGCCAGGAAGTTGGCCATTTGTGCGGCGCTGGAACATCCTGAGCAGGAGTACACCAGCGGTTTGTCTTTATGCATACAATTACTCATTGTTGTTGTATTAAACGGCTGCTGTTTCAGTACTGCAGCAGGCAGCCCCTGCCAGGCGCGCTGGAAACGGGAACCGGTAAATGTTTCAGGCATGCTTCCAGCGCATCCTGCAGGTAAAAGTGTTTCACCATGCCCATGTTAGAGGGCCCGTCGTCTATAGCGCCTTTGTACAGCACTTTACCGGCGGCGTCCAGCAGCACCACATCGGTGCTTACCCTGGGATGCAGCTGCATCAGTAACCGGTGGCGGGTATCTTTCACATAAGGCATTTTCCAGCCAAGATCCCCCATCAGGTCCTGTATATCTTTATCACTGTCGTTACTATCTGAAAACACGGCGGTAAACTCCACCTGGCTGCGGTAGGTTTTGAGCAGCTTCCCGAACGTTTCCTTATGGCTGTAAATGCAGGGGCATTGGGTTTGTATAAACAGGTACACCTTTACCTTGCCCGGCGCTGCCGCTTTTATGTTAAAGCCTGCTGTTATAACGATGGCTAATGCCAGCAATAAACTTTTCATATGCTTTTATTTTGCTTCGAGTAATCCGATAGCGCCCTGTTCCACACTGGCAAAAGAGTGGTCAACAAAAGCGTAAATACCTTTTTCAGGAACTGTAAACTCTATGATAGCGCCGCTGCTGGGGCCCAGCAGTACTGTTTGCATTCCGTGCATCTCATTCCGTGGGTTACCATCTATCCACACCTTATCAAAAATAACCCCTACTACGTGAAAGGCAGATGTAAGGTTGGCGCCCGCATTCAGCACGTATAAACGAACGCGCTCTCCTGCTTTTACCTCAATGGGCGCCTGCATGTACTGTTTGTATTTACCGTTAAACGTAACGAACATGGGCAGCCTGGCCCTTGCGCTGGCTACGTCTGTCTGGTAGGCGGTATCGCCCATTGGTTTGAGGTAAAATTCGTTCTGCACAATGGCCAGCTCCCTGTTTACGGTGCCCGGGAAACCATCCGCCGGTTCTACGATGATCATGCCGGTCATGCCGGAAATCATATGCTGCAAAATAACCGGGGTGCCGCAGTGGTACATAAACACACCGGGATAATTGGCCGTCCATTGAAAGTGCAGGGTTTCGCCGGGGGCAATGCTCCTGTATTTGTCATGCGGGTTCACCAGGGCCGCATGAAAGTCAATAGAGTGCGGCATTGGAGGAGATACCTGCGCGGTAAGGCTGGAGCGGTTAGCCATGGTGAACTTTACTGTTTGTCCTACGCGCACTCTTAATACCGGGCCGGGAACCGCATCTCCAAAAGTCCATGCCCAAAAGCTCACATCATCTGACACTGCAATTTTTTTGTGTTGTACGTCTACCCGGATGGCTACCGTATCGCCATCCACTAATGACGGGATGGCCGGCGCATAAGCCACGGGGCCGGCGGTAGTGGCGGCGGGTATGGCCTCTTCGGTAACATACGCCTCAGGGGCGCCGTACACTATTTTGCCGCCTTTGCCGGCTGCGTATTTATTATCGGTAATGGAGTAACATGCTGTTAATAAAGCTGCTGCCAGGATGATGAGCCAGCAACTTGTTTTATAGCGTTTCATAAAAACTGGTATTAAATATTCTTTGAAATCTGCCTGTTACACAACGCCGCTGTTGCATTTGCACTGCAAGGATTAAAACACTGCCAAACACTGCGATCATTTTACCCGTTTTTTTACATATCCAATTGCGAAGTAAAAGTAGTTAATAAAAGTATTCGCATACTTTTATTTTTGTCATTTTTTGCGAAATATGACCAATATCATTTACCGGTATGACAAGCGTCATATATAGCAGCAGCGCGGATTGGCGCAAATCAAAATAAAAGACTAAATTGTCTTTTATTTATTGAAAATGCGTTACCTTTACGCCGGGAAACGGCTGTTTATACCAGAACAGCCCGGCTGATAAAAGCAGTGTATTTCAAAAGGAACAATCATGTTAAAAGCAGAAAAAAGGTGGCTGACCATATCTTTGGTTAACCTGGCCATTGTGGCTTTACTGGGGCTACTGTTAAGAAGCAAGATATTATTCCCGCTGCCCGGCATTAACTTCGGGTTCCTGCTGCATGCGCACTCTCATTTTGCATTTACCGGGTGGGTAACGCTTTGCCTGCTGACGTTGATTACTTATAAAATAGTCCCCGCGGGCTACAACAGCCGCCCGGTATACCAATGGCTTTTAGGCGGCATGCTGGTAAGCGCGGTGGGTATGCTGCTGAGCTTTCCCTTTGAAGGCTATGCCGCTGTTTCTATCGTTTTCTCCACGCTATCCATACTGGTTTCCTATGCATTCGCCTGGGTGCTGGTGAAACACGTTTTGAGCGCGGGGGTAAGCCGCCCGGTAATGATACTGCTGTTTTCCGCGCTTGCAGCGCTGGTGCTTTCATCTGCAGGGCCGTTTACACTGGCTTATATAATGGCATCCCATAAGGCAGCGCCCGTGCTGTACCGCAACGCTATTTACACCTACCTTCACCTGCAGTACAACGGTTTTTTTACGCTGGGTATTCTTGCGTTATTTGTACATGATTTCAGCAGCGCTTTCAATGGCCTTGCCGGAAAGCACTTAAACCGTTTTGCCATTGCATTGTCCGTATCAGTGTTGCCAACCCTGTGCCTCTCCTACCTCTGGCATTCCCCCAACATGGCGATACGCATAATAGCCATTGCAGGATGCGCCTGCCTGGCGGCTGCTTTAACCTGGTTTATAGCCATGCTATGGCATGCAAAAACAGCCTTCGGCAACGTGCATCCGTTTGCGAAAAAACTTGGGGCGCTTGCTTTGATCTCATTTGTACTAAAAACAGCTATGCAGGTTATAATCGTAATTCCGGCCGCAGGCAATATGGTATTTGCCAACCGGCCTGTTATCATAGGCTACCTGCACCTGATAATGCTGGGCTTTATTACATTATACCTGCTGGGCTGCCTGATGCAGCAGGGATATTTTACAGCAGAGCAGCCTGCGGCAAAAGCAGGCATTATAATTTTCACATGGGCAATAGTGGCAAACGAAGTGGTGCTGATGGGGCAGGGATTTTCGTACCTGCTTTGGTTCAGCAGTATTGTTTATCCCTGGTTGTTGTGGATAGCCGCCATCGGCTTGTTCACCGGCGCTGTTGTAATTGCGGCTGCCGCCCTGCGCCGGGGCTCAGAGGTCCTTCTTTTTAAAAACCCGGGCGGCTATAAGCAACGGGATTACCGTCCAGCACAACATGCAAACAACCGTGTATACACTGCCGGTAACAGATCCCAGGAACTGTTTGAATAGCGCGCCTGAATACCCCATCATTACGGCAACATCCAGCTGCAGCAGCACCAGTATCCTGGCAAGATCAACAGGGTTTAAAGATATTAACCCCAGCAAAGGCTGCTCAATAGGATAATCGCTGAACGAATAAATAAAGGAAAGCAGCAACCCATCAAACAGCAGCATGAAAAACAATGCCGTTATAATGGCTGCGCCAATGCCCCTGGTCTTGTCTTTAAACAATACAAAAATCAGCAGCGCCAGTGCGGAAAAGATCAGTGTAAGCAATACCCCGCTTATTATTAGGGTAATAGCAGCCAGGCCATCATACAGCAAACATACCGGCAGCCCCACCCCAGCCAGGTAGGCAATGCCCAAAGCCGTGGCAATACCGGTATACTCCGCCAGCAGCAAGGTGCCCCGTTTTATGGGCTGGGCCAGCAGCAGCTCGGTAAATTCCGCCGAATTAAAGAAATAAATGGTGGAAAAAAGGATGCTGATAATGGGCACAAACAGCAACGTAACATTCAGCAGGCTCAGTAACCCTTTGGCGGTATTATCGCCTATGCCCGACACGCTGACGGTTAACACCGCCAGTAGAAGGGTGTACACAATTACGGTTCTGTTCCTTAAAAGGTCCAGCAGTACATATTTAATGATCGTTCTCATAAGACAGGCATTCTTTACGGTAATTCTTTTGCATAATGGCGGCTATCACCTTATTCAGCTTTTCCTGGCCGGTAGATCTTTTCAGCTCCTCCACTGTTTTATAGCATACCAGCTTTCCTTCCTGCAGGTACACAATATGGCTGGTAATATCTTCCAGGTCGCTCAGCACATGAGAGGTGATAAGGATCAGCTTTCCGTTGGCGCGCTCCCGGGCAATCTTATTTTTCAGCAGCTCACTGGCCACAGGATCCAGGCCGGCTGTGGGCTCGTCCAGGATAAGTATGCCCGGTGAAAAGAGGAATGCCAGGCAGGCGCTTACCTTTTGGCGGGTGCCGCCGGAAAGGCTGCGCATCATTTTGTGGCTGCTGGCAGGTATATCAAAGCCTGCAATCAGCTCTTCATCATAATGCCTGCAATCTTTCCGGATAGCTTTCAGCATTTGTATCACCTGGCCAATGGTCATATTCTCAGGATAGCGCCCTATTTGCGGCATGTAACCTATTTTCGAGCGGTATGCCCAGTGCGATTTTATTTGCTCCCCGTTTATACAAATAGTGCCTGCTTCCGGTATCACCAGTCCCAATATGGATTTTATAAGCGTTGTTTTGCCGGAGCCATTAGGCCCCAGCAGGGAAATGGTTTGCCCGCTTTGAAACCGCAGGCTGATATCATCCAGCGCTTTGAACTTTTTGAATGATTTGGTAAGCTGCTTTATCTCTATCATAACTGCAGTTTTTTCATGGCCGGGCGATCATCTTTCAGCTTATCGGGGATCACGCTGGGCATTACCTTTTCTACCTGCTCTATGATACCGGTAAAAAAGCTGCGGTACAATATCATGGCCGAAGGTATTTTTTCCGTTATTACAGCATACACGCTAACCGGATAGTAAGGCACATCCCCGATATTGTTTTTGTCCAGGTCATATCCATCATACTTGTCCCAATAATTGTTGCTGAATACATTCAGCATTTCCGTACCATTGGTAGCCACATCAAAGGAATTGCCGATAAAGTTGTTTTCCACGAAGTTGCTGCCGCTGCAGCTGGCCATTACCCGCAGCGCCCAGCCGTTGTCCTGGAACAGGTTATGCTGCACGGCAACGCGGGTGGTGCCCTCCATGTGAATACCCACTGTGTTTTTTGTGAACCGGTTGTGCACTATCCTGCTGTCGGCAATCTCTTTAAGCAGCAGCCCGTAGGATGCATCTCCCCAGTTATGGCGGAACTCATTATCATGCATATACACGCCTTTTGAAAACATAACTGCAACGCCTGCGCCGTTATCCATGAATGTATTGCCAAAGTATTCGTTATTGTGGGAGAACATAAAATGCAGGCCATACCGGTCGTTATCATGAGAGCGGTTGGCTATAATGCGCGAGTCTGTTACAAACTCAAAATAAATACCGTCCCGCTGCCCCGATACAACATTGTTTTTTATAAACAAACGGCCGCACTTCCATGCGTGTATGCCATTGCCGCCGTTCACTTCATTCTGTACGCCGGAGTGAATAATATTGCCGGTAATAGTGCACCCTTCGGCATTTTGCAGGTAAATGCCATAGGTATTGTTCACCAGCTTATTATTCCTTACCGCCACATATTTTGCATTGGCGATTCTTATGCCTGCCATATCTGTAACAGATGATATGCCGGTATTTTGCACCTGCAGCCCCTGTATGGTTACAGCATCGGCAGTTATGATAAACACCTGGCCTTTATGCTCGCCATCTATAACAGCCCTGCCGCTGCCTGTTATCACCAGCCGCTTAGGTATAACAATGTCGTGCTCCCGGTAAGTGCCGGGCTGCAGCAGCAATGTATCGCCAGCACCGGCCGCCTGAATGGCATTGCGGATGCTGTTGGCCGTGGGATATACTTTTAGAGCCGCTGCAACGCCTGCCTGTGTTTCCAGCAGCAGGGCTGCTGACAGCAGCAAAAATACCGGGACGTTTTTCATACCTAATGCTTTGTTGATTGCAGGTCGTTCCAATTCAGCGGCCCTTCCTGCAAGCCGCCGCCGGCCGGTGCTGCAGCGCTGCCGTGTGCAAAGGCTGCATAGTTCCCGTTCATGGGCGATTTGAACGCTTCGCCCCGGAAGTACACGGCCTGGTATGCATCCAGGAACTTGCCTTCAGGGTTGTTATAATTGCTTACAAATATGGCGGCTATATCCCGGCCATTTTCTCCTGCCTTCATATAGCTCAGCAGGCACGCCATATCATCAAACACGTAAGTCCTGCCCTTTTTGGTCACTATCTCTGCTGCAAAACGTTTGTCCATAACAGTCATTTTGCAGTACGTACAGGCGTCATAACCGTATTTAACCGGCTGAAATTCCTGTTTGCAGGCGGCAAGGCCCATGCCCGCCGCAATAAGGCATATAAGCATTGATCGTTGCATGCTACTGTTTTTTCCATTCATAAATTGCTATTGATACCATCAGTATACCGGCTGCTATGTAGCACCATCCGCCAACATCCGGCTGCGACAGCACCTCAAAATTCAGCAGGCGCTTATAACCAAACAGGGGCGGCTGGTACGACATGCCGGGCACCTGTATGGGGGCTGCGGGATCCAGGTTATGGCCATAGTTATACTCCCACCTGTAAAAATCAATAAAGGAATAGGCTGCCAGCAAAATAAATGCAGCTGTCCAGATATAATACGGCAGCTTTTTCCGCAACAGCAGCACCAGCAGGCCCGCGCCCATTAATACCAGCATAGCGGCAGGCAGGATAACGAACTCCGAAAAGTCTTCCTTAACAATGTGCTTCATGCCTATATAATGGTTCAACCCGTTAATTACAGGCACATCGCCTTTTATGTCGTTCAGCCATATCTGCATAGACAGCCCTCCCGGGTATTGCGGCGCTCTCAGGTCTATCCGCCACATGGGGAACAGCCATAAAACAGCCAGCAACAGGATAACAACCGGTACGCTTATACGCCCTGCTTTAGTTAATTTTTTCATGATCAGGTTACTTTTGGGCAACGCTTCCGCCTGTTATGGTTTCACCGGTGCCAAATTTCACCGGCACATTGCTGCCTTTGGGCGATACCCGCAGGTAGCCCGACATTTCCTGGTGCAGGGCAGAGCAGAAGTCTGTACAATAGAAAGGATAAATGCCCTGTTTTTCCGGTGTGAATTTCAGGGTAACGGTTTCCCCAGGCATTATCAGCAGCTCGGCATTCGGATTGTTCTTAACGGCAAAGCCGTGCGGAATATCCCAGTCCTGCTCAAGATTAGTTACGTGAAAATAAACTTCATCGCCTACGAACACGCCTTCTATATTATCAGGCACCAGGTGCGACCTGATGGCCGTCATATACACATCTACCCGGTTGCCTTTACGCACTACGCCGGCCTTTTTTTCGCCCATTGTTACAAACTCATTGCCATTCTTGTTAATGTCGTAGTACTTCACCTGCTTTTCTTTTATCAGGCTTGCCGGGCATGCCTGGCCATAGTGCGGTTCCCCGAGAGTAGGATAATCCAGCACCAGCTGCATTTTATCGCCTGATATATCATAGAGCTGCGCTGATTGCGCCAGCTCAGGGCCGGTGGGCAGAAAACGGTCTTTGGTTATTTTATTGTAAGCTACCAGGTATTTGCCCCAGGGTTTCCTGGTATCTCCACCCGGGATCATGAGGTGCCCTACGGAGTAATAGGTAGGCACCCTGTCCACCACCTGCAGGTCTTTCAACCGCCATTTCACTACTTCGGATGAAAGGAACATGGAGGTATAGGCGTTGCCTTTACCATCAAACTCCGTATGCAAGGGGCCCAGGCCCGGCTTCTTTACTTCGCCGTGCAGCACTGCCTCGTACTTCAGGATGGGAATACCATAGAAATTCCCTTCATACTGTTTTTGCTGAATGGCGCTGGTCATTTTAGAGAAGGAAAATACCGGTATAAGGGCGGCCAGCTTCCCGCTGCCAACAATATATTCTCCTGTTGGATCAAGGTCGCAGCCGTGGGGCGATTTCGGACAGGGGATCATATACACCATATCCGGGCAATCTTTCGGGTCCAGCAGCAATACTTCTTTTTCTATAACAGAAGCAGCGGCCTGCTTATGCTCGTCAAAGGTGTTGTGCGCATAGTCGGCAGCTACTTTTTTTCCTTTGCCTGCTTTGGCATATTCCTCTGCTTTTTTCCAGTTTACGGCAATAATGTAGTCTTTATCTTTCTGCGACGCGTTTACCTCCAGCAGCGTATAGGCCTGCTCGGTATTATAGCTGGAGAAAAAGAACCAGTCGTGCGAAACGCCTTTACCTGCATGGCTCAGGTCCAGGTTCATACCCGGCAGTATGATCTGGAAGGCAAGCTTCATGTTGCCGGAGGTTTTATCAACGCTGATGAACGACGCCGTGCTCCTGAAATTTTCCTTGAATGAGCTGATGGGCGCATCTTCCGCGCCTAACGGAACGGAAAACCGGGTGCCTGCCACCACGTACTCCGTATTTTCGGTAATGAAGGGAGAAGAGTGGTTACCGCCGCTGTTGGGCAGCTGCAATATCTCCACGGTTTTAAAGGTGGTAAGATCAATCCTGGCTACGCGCGGCGTGTTATTAGCGTTTGCGAAAAGCCAGCGCCCATCCTGCTCACCGTTTGTTTGCGACAGCTCCAGGTGGTGCTGATCGTCCCAGGGTATTTCGCCCTGGGTGGTATTCAGCATAGCCTTTGTTTCCTCACTGTAGCCGTAACCGTTTTCAGGGAATACGGAGAATACAGGAATAACTTTCAGCAGCCTGCCGGAAGGCAACCCGTATACAGACACCTGGCCGTTAAAGCCGCCTGATACAAAGTTGTAGTATTCGTCATACTTGCCGGGAGCTACGTATGTTTTTGAAGCAGCATCCCCCTGCACGGCAGTGGCAGTGCTTTTCATTCTGCAGCTTTCTGTGAAAACCAGTACAGCGGCAGCGCCAAATAATAAGAGTGTATTTTTCATAATTGAGATGATAGACGTGAGAGATCAGTTTTTACCATCGTTAGACCGCATAAATTCCAGTACCTGCCTGGCTTCATCATCACTCAGGTGCTGGTTGGGCATACGCACCATACACTCTTCCATCATTGCGCGTGCAGCAGCATCCTTATCCAGCATTTCATCCGTATTCGTTACAAAATTCATAATCCATTCCGGCTTTCTCCTGTCGGTAACGCCTTTCCAGCCGGGGCCTACCAGCTTTTCGCCCGTTAGCTTATGACAGGCCGCGCACTTTACATCGTAAGTGGTTTTGCCGGCGGTTATCATTGCCTTATCCAACGGGTGCGTTAGCTTTACTTCCGTAAACTTGCCTGTTCCCTTCAGGTCATCGGCGGCGGCAGGCTGGCCGGCCTCCTCTCCCCCGCCAGTTATCATACTGGTATCGGTAGCCTGCTCAGACCCGCCGGCAGCGGGTTGCGGGGCCGACCCGCAGCTATAAATAAACAGGCTGCCTATAATAATTGCTGCTAAAAAATGTGACTGCTTCATAAATGTGGCTTATTTGATTTATGGTATAGTATGGTGAGGACAGGAGATTGTTTGCTTCTCCTGCCGCAAGATCGATTTGTTACGGCACCGGCGATTATTACACAACGAAAGTATCTTTACCGTGCTAATTATCCCCTGTTGTCTGTCATGGCAGGTACTGATTAAGATCAGGCTATGATCACTAATGATTAAAAGCATTCCCGCCCCTTATTGCTTATTCTATTACCCATATTTTCAGCGTAGAGATGTCCCTTACCAGGCCGCTGGTATGCGCCCTGTTCACGTTGTTGAAATCGGAAATATCCAGCTGCTTGCGGCTTAACCTGGCCAGCAGGCTGCCTGTTTTTACTTTAAGCCTGTCTGCCAGCGACAGCTGCCGGTAAATTATTTTCCCGGGGAAAAAGTAACACCTGCAATTGCTGCGGATGGCAGGCGGCATGTTTTGCTGCACATAGCCCTGCAGCTTCTCCAGCTTATCACTTTTGGTAGCGGTTACCAGGAAAAGGAATATTGGCTTTCCTGTTAATGCGGCTGTGTTTTCCTTAAGCCACCTGCGCATAAGCAGCTTGCCCATGTATATGCTGCTTCCCAGCACCAGGAACCGGGCATTTGCTATCAGCTGCGGCGTTGCCTGCTGCTGCGGTATTGCGGGTATTTTCAGATCGGCGCTGAGCCATTCAGCATACTGGCGCGTAGCGCCGTATTTGGACCTGTAAATAATAACTCCATTCATTGCGGTGATATTATACAGAACAATGTGTTCAGGTTAGGGATAAATAATTAAGGACAAATTTATCCTTAATTATGATACTGCCATATGATTTTAATCAGGTTGTTGATGTGAGGGCTGGAATAATTACCGGAATGCGCTGCCGGCAGCAGGTGTAAAGGAGGATGAGCCAGGGTTACACGATAATGATAATGATAACGGCAACAATCAACCTTTCTTTTTCCTGGTTTTTGCGTTGCTGATGAAAAAAGCGCCTTTGTTAGACTCCTCTACCAGCTGCTGGATAGAGGTGTTTTCGAACATTTGCCTGAGCTGCTTTTTAATGGCTTTGTATTGCATGTGCATGGGGCAGGGCCTTACTTCGGAGCATTCTTTAAGTCCTAACACGCATTTTGTGATTACGTTCTCTTCCTCTACTGCTTCCAGGATAGCCCGCACCGGTAATTTACGGGCTTTACCTGTGAGGTAAAACCCGCCCCTGGGGCCGCGGGCAGAGCTTACCACACGGTCGTTCTGCGTAAGCATTTGCAGTATTTTGGCAGTGAATGATTTGGGGGAGTCAATCCCTTCTGCCACCTGCTCCAGTCCCAGCTTGTTTTCTTCTGTGGCTTTCTGGGCAATATATATGGTAGCCCTGAGGGCATATTCAGCGGTTTTGGAAAGCATAATGATGATTGAAAATGCTGCAAGATAAAAATAAAAGAGAAGCTGCCCAATCACCGGTAAATAAGGCTGTTACAGCCCTGGCCAACGCGCCATGCATCCCTTTATTTACACCCGGCTGTTAAAGATAGTAAAATTAAGGACAAAAATATCCTTAATTTAGTCTAATATTGCCCCGCCTTAACGCTAATAAAAAATAACATGCATACATTTCATATACCCGTTATGGGTCTTTCCTACACTATAGATACGCCGGTTAAAGTAGCCCGGTTTGGTATCTCTTCCGTTATTTCCATTATAGAGGACCGGCTGATTGAAATGATGCGCAGGCATTATTACACTTCCCGGAACGAAGCATTCCATCCTATCGATACCCATGAAACAGACTACAGGGCCAAAAGGATCACGGACTATCTTAACCTGGTGAACCGGATGGTAAACGAGCAGCTGCAGCAGCTGAAACGTATGGAATTCAGGCCCGGCACGGCACTGGTGCAGTACTTTGAAATGCTGCCGCCGCACCATCCGTTAAAGCAGCTGTACAAAAAGATGACAGCTACCGCAGATACCGCTGAAAAGGAAACATTAGCCGCGCGTTTGCGCACAGGCATACAGGCCGGCAGCATTGACGTGAATATTATGACCAAGGTTGACAAGAATAACTTCGACAGGAACGGAGCGCTTATTGAAGACGGCTCCGATGCGGTTGCTGCTTTACGCGGATTTGTAAACAGCGACCTCACAGGTTCTTCCGTTATTTTTTCAGCCGGCATGAACCCCAGGCTGTACAACTATCTTGAAAAATGCCCGCAGTTCCTGCCGGATGACGATGGTAATTTTAAAAAGAAGGTGACCATAAAGGTGAGCGATTTCCGTTCGGCGCTGGTGCAGGGGAAATACCTGGCCAAAAAAGGAATATGGGTAAGTGAATTCAGGATAGAGTCAGGACTTAACTGCGGCGGGCATGCCTTTCCTTCGGAAGGTTATTTAATGGGGCCTATACTGGAAGAATTCAAGGTGCGTAAAGCGGAACTGGTGGATGCCTTATTTACCCTTTATAACCAGGCTTTAAAAAGCAAAGGGCTTAAAACATTCAAATATGCGCCCCGGCTGGCCATTTCAGCGCAGGGCGGCATTGGCACCGCTGCGGAAGATGAGCTGCTGCGTAATTACTATCAGCTGGACAGTACCGGCTGGGGCACCCCTTTCCTGCTGGTGCCTGAAGCCACTACGGTAGATGATGCAACCTTGCAGCTGCTTGCCGGCGCGCAGCAGCAAGACCTGGTGCTAAGCCGGCACTCGCCGATAGGCATACGGTTCTATTACCTGAACGGCAGCACTGCGCAGGCAGAAAGACTGCTGCGTATACAAAAAGGCAAACCCGGCAGCCCCTGTACGGAAAAACACCTGTCTTTCAATACAGAGTTCACCGAACAACCTATCTGCACGGCCTCTGTGCAATACCAAACGCTGAAGATCGCACAGCTGAAATCAATGGAGCTGCAGGAAGAGCAATACCAGCTGCAGCTGCAGGAAGTGCTGGATAAAGAGTGCCTTTGCGTGGGGCTTAGCAATGCGGCGGCACTCCGGCACAATCTCGTACTTGTTAAAAACATGACGGCTGTAAATGTTTGCCCCGGCCCGAACATTGTGTACTTCAATAAGACCGTTTCCCTGCAAACCATGACAGATCATATTTACGGCAGGGTGAACTTACTTGAAGGCAGCAGCAGGCCGCACCTGCTGATCAAGGAGCTGCAACTGTACCTGGATTACCTGGAAGAGCAGCTGCAGCTACCTGCCCAAGCAGCGCAGCCCGACCGGCAAAACAAGTATTATGATGCTTTTTGCGCACGCCTGCAGGAAGGTATCAACTACTACCGGCAGCTGCACGCAGCCGCTGTTATTACCGACAGCAGCTTTATACCGGCGCTGGATGCCGCCGGTGAAAGGCTGCAAATGCTATGCAGCCGGTATAGCACCGGGCAACATACCGCTTCCTGATACACCGGCTACTTTGTTTTAATCCTGATCACGGTAAGGGACATGGGTGATGCGGCATAGGCAAACTCTTTTTCGGCCTTAAAATCCAACTGCACAGGAATAACAGCCTTGGGTTGTTCAAAAGTGTTGGCGGCATCGGCATCTCCTGTAAGGATGGTGCATGTTGCATCCCGTTTTATCTTCTTAAACCGGGCCAGCTTAATTTTCACGCTTTTAGCCGTGGGGCCGGCATTTACCACCTTTAAAATAAGGTCGCCTGTTTTGCTGTCCTGCACGCAGGAACCGGCCAGCACAGAGTCGGCAGGGTCTTTTACAAGCACGTTTTCAAAATAGGTGTCGCCCTGGTTGGTGGAGAACAGCTGCTGTACATAATAATTCACCGTAGGGCAGGCGCGGGTATTGCTGAAATAGATCATATCCGGGTTCCACTGCGTAAAGCCCTTTTTAGCCAGCAAGGGCGCATAGGATGCCATGGCCACCACATCGCCGTTACGTTCAAGGGCAGTCATGTAAGCTGCTTCCGCCATGGCGTTTTTCACTTTATTGCCCCAGGAGGCATATTCGCCTACATACACCTTTGTTGCGTTCCGTTTGTAGGCATCATAGCGGTATTGGTTGGAGATGAACCATTCGGGCTGGCTATAGTAGTGCTCATCCACTACCGGCACATCCAGCGCCGCGGCCAGGCTCCATCCTTTGGTAAAATCCTCTCCTGAAGGGAAAGGCCCTACCGTTCCTATTACCGTGATATTGGGATATTTTGCTTTCACTGCTTCATAGATCATCCTGAAGCGCTGTTCAAATTCAGGGGTGATCTTATCTTCATTGCCAATGCCAACATACTCAAGGTTAAACGGTGCGGGATGCCCGGCAGCAGCGCGTTTGGCGCCCCAGGCAGACGTTGCCGGCCCGTTGGCCCATTCAATAAGATCGAGCACTTCCTGTACATAGTCCGGCATTTGACCCATATCAAGCGCCTGCTGACCGGTGCCGCCGATGCGCCAGGTACCGCCGGAGTTCTGGCAGCTGACAGCTGCGGGCAATACCGGCAATGGTTTGGCGCCAATATCTTCACAAAACCGGAAGTACTCAAAATATCCCAGTCCTGCTGTTTGATGATAGCCCCAAAGGTTCTTCTGCTCTACACGCTGCTCAACGGGGCCGATGGTGTTTTTCCAGCGGTACATGTTTCCAAGCCCGTCGCCGTGCGACAGGCAGCCGCCGGGAAAGCGGATGAATTTCGGATGAATATCCGCCAGCAGCTGTGCAAGGTCGGCGCGCAACCCATTAGGACGGTTTTTGAAGGTTTTCTCCGGGAACAGCGACACCATATCCAAAGCCAGCCTGCCTTTGGTGGTAGCCAGTATTACCAGCGATGCGCTGTCATTATCCTCAGCCGGCACCAGGCTTGCCGTGTACTGCTTCCATTCACCGTTTGTTATGGAGATGTTGCGCTGCGCCAGTACTTTTCCTTTGTTGTTCTGCAGGCTTACTGCTATGGTAAGGGGCGCCCGGCTCACGCTTTTTGCAAACACTGAAAAGTTATACTGCTCCCCTGCTTTCACAGGCATGCCGGAAAATCCCCGGTTCCGGAGGCCTACCCCGCCTGCCACGCTATCTCCCACATGCTCAATATTCAGCACCACGTAGTGCGGGTTATTGGGATGCACCGGGGCATTGGTTTCCACATTCACGGAGCCATAGGAATAGCCCGGGGTAATATATTGCCAGCAGGAAAAAGGGTGCCATTCCTGCCGGTCGGACGGGCTGTATTCAAAGGAGCGGTTTTGCACCATCTCTGCATAAAGCCCTCCGTCGGCTGCGTAATTAATGTCTTCAAAAAACAGCCCGAACAGGTCGGGGCTTATCTTTTTGCCCCCCGGCGCCTGCTTTATATCCTGGGCCTGCATAGTAACGGCAACCAGCATCACCGCCGCAATAACCGTTATTACCCTGGCGCCATAGCCGGCGCGCCCGCGGGCAAAGGGATAGTTAACTACATGCATATAAGCTTATATTTTTAGTATAATGGCTGATATACCGCGTTTGCTGCGCTGTTAAAGCTGCGGCATACATTTAAGTGTCAAATTAACAACTAATTTATGAAACGCCGTCCACTTCCCGGGGAATTGTTTATGAGGGGATGTAAATAGTAAAGCCGCCCTAAAAAGAGCGGCCTGCGTTATTTGATATGAAAAACCCAAAACTTACTGTTGATTAGTTTTGTACAAGCAAATATTTCATAGGATATGTTGTTATGGTGAAGATACAGTAAAAATGATTCCTTGTTATAACATGTAAATGTTATAAAACCATTGCAGCATAAAAAAAAAGACCGGCAGTTATGGTCACCACTGCCGGCCTTTCAAAAGCCAATGAAAAGTGTAAATACACCTTCCTCAATCGTTACCTTGTGTTTTTACAATTTTGTTGTATATCCCAAAGAGTAAAAACGGTGCAGCCCACTGGCCTATAAACAGGCTGACATGCTTTTTCTTTAGCAGCTGAAATGCCAGCGACACACCCATTGCGCTTATAGCTGCCCATAAAAACGTATCGGATGGCAGCTTGGCTGTTTGATTCTCAATAGCTTCGGCTACAGCCCCCTCTTCGTGGCCTTTGGTAAGTACGTCTTCCATAAAAAAAATTTTAGTGATACCTATCAGGAGCCAAAATACATGCCATTGAAGCGGCTGAACCGCCGCCCGCAGCCGCCTCATGCACATTGTTAACGGGCATAATTCCTGTATAAACCATCCTAAACCATATGATATGTTCGTACCTCTTATAGCAATGTTAGTCATAGTTGCAGCAGTAGTAGTGTATTTGGTAATGCAAAGCAACCGGAAAACCAAAGACACCGGCAACCGCCCGTAAGCCGTGTAAAAATTCCGCTTGCTGTAACTTTCTGTGAGGAGTGTAGAACAGCCACAGCTGCAGGCGCCGCGCTATACGGCACCTGCAGCTGTGCTGTTACTATACGCGCCACTGGAACTAAAAACAA
>NZ_DASTRI010000223.1:0-19215 GCF_035761305.1 Chitinophaga sp.
TAAATTCTTCTGACAAATTAGCATCCAGGTGGGAAATTTCAGGGCGTACAACGAGTATTTTTTCTTTGGTATCAATTTTGAACTTCATGATGCTTGAAACTTGTTTAGTACATTTAGTAGTAACATTAGGAACCTGCGAAATTCTGCAAGAGTCGGCAACTTTTAAATCGCTTTCTCCGTAAGTATTGAACACGGCTTTTCCTGCACGCGCTACACAAAAGTAAATCTTATACTATTAACGTGTTAGAACAAAAGAATCAAAATTATTTGCTAATATTGTATAAACAAGCCCCCGTAAGGGTTTTAATAAATTAATAATCTCACAATGGACCAGAATTTTTCACCGCAAGTAAAGGAGATCATTTCATTTAGCAGGGAGGAGGCTTTACGCTTGGGAAATGATTTCATTGGCACAGAACACCTGCTGCTAGGCATTATTCGCGAGGGTGAAGGCACCGCAGTAAAAATTCTGCAGGCTTTGAACGTGGACCTCTACGAATTGCGCAAAGAGGTAGAGTTAGCCGTTAAAGACAAGACCGGAAAGAACATTGCCAATATCAATAGTCTTCCACTTACAAGGCAGGCAGAAAAAGTCATCCGGGTAACCGTACTGGAGGCCAAGGCCCTGAAAAGCCCTACCGTAGAAACGGAGCACCTGATGCTGTCTATCCTCAAGAATAAAGAAAACGTTTGTACACAAATCTTACAACAGTTTGACGTGGACTACGATACTTTTAAAAACGAATTGGGCTTTGTTAAGTCCACCGATCCGAAAGCCGAGTTTGATGATCCCGGGGAAGAGGAATTTGAAGATGAAAGAAAAAGCTTTGCTTCCAAAAGCAAGCAAACCAATACCAAATCCAAAACACCGGTATTGGATAACTTCGGCAGGGATATTACAAAGCTGGCCGAAAGCGGCAGCTTAGACCCGATTGTTGGTCGCGAGCAGGAGATTGAAAGGGTGTCCCAGATACTCTCCCGCCGTAAAAAGAATAACCCGATCCTCATCGGTGAACCGGGAGTGGGTAAAACCGCTATCGTGGAAGGCCTGGCCCTCCGCATTGTGCAAAGGAAGGTTTCCCGCGTATTGTTCGACAAGCGCGTGGTAAGCCTCGACCTGGCAGCCCTGGTAGCCGGTACCAAGTACCGCGGCCAGTTTGAGGAAAGGATGAAGGCCATCATGAACGAGCTGGAAAAGAACCGGGATGTGATCCTGTTTATAGATGAGATCCACACCATTGTTGGAGCAGGTGGCGCCTCCGGCTCACTGGATGCTTCCAACATCTTTAAACCAGCCCTGGCACGTGGTGAGCTCCAGTGCATTGGCGCTTCCACGCTGGATGAATACCGCATGTACATTGAAAAGGATGGTGCACTGGACCGCCGTTTCCAGAAGGTAATGGTAGATCCTCCCACGGTGGAAGAAACCATCCAGATACTCAACAATATCAAACCCAGGTATGAAGAGTATCACAACGTTTCATATACAGAAGATGCGATTGATGCCTGCGTAAAGCTGAGCGACCGCTATATGACAGACCGCCTGCTGCCCGATAAGGCAATAGACGTGCTGGACGAAGTAGGCGCCCGCGTGCACCTCAAGAACATTAACGTACCGCAGAATATCCTGGACCTGGAAAAACAGATCGAAGATATTAAGCAGGAGAAAAATAAGGTGGTGAAGAGCCAGCGCTTTGAAGAAGCCGCCGCCCTGCGTGATACGGAAAAGAAGCTGGGTGAAGACCTGGAACGCGCCAAAGCCGTTTGGGAAGAAGAAGTAAAGCATAAACGCTACCCGATTGATGAAGAAGCCATTGCTGAAGTAGTGAGCATGATGACCGGCATTCCTGTAAAACGCATGGTGCAGGCCGAAACTGAAAAGCTCCGCCGCATGGGTGAAGACCTGAAAGGCGCGGTAGTTGGACAGGATGAAGCCATCGTTAAGGTAACCAAAGCCATCCAGCGTAACAGGGTAGGGTTGAAAGATCCTAAAAAGCCCATCGGTACCTTTATCTTCCTGGGTCCTACCGGGGTAGGTAAAACCGAGCTGGCCAAATCCCTGGCCCGCTACATGTTCGACTCGGAAGATTCCCTGATCCGTATAGACATGAGTGAGTATATGGAGAAATTCTCCGTAAGCCGCCTGATTGGTGCGCCTCCGGGATATGTAGGGTATGAAGAAGGCGGTCAACTGACCGAAAAGGTACGCCGCAAGCCTTACTCCGTGATTCTGCTGGACGAAATCGAAAAAGCGCACCCGGATATTTATAACATCCTGCTGCAGGTACTGGACGACGGTATTCTCACAGATGGCCTGGGCCGTAAGGTAGACTTCAAGAACACCCTCATTATCATGACCTCCAACATCGGGGTGCGCCAGCTGAAAGACTTTGGCGCAGGCGTGGGCTTCTCTACGGGTGCAAGGCAGATGAACGAAGAGGAGAATACAAAGGCCGTGATCGAAAAATCACTGAAACGCACCTTCTCACCAGAGTTCCTGAACCGTATAGATGATGTGGTGATCTTTAACTCACTCAGCAAGGAACATATCTATGTGATCATAGACATTACCATGAAGAGTGTGCTGAAACGCCTCAACAACCTGGGCTTCAGCCTGGAGCTGACAGACGAAGCAAAAGGCTTCCTGGCAGAAAAAGGTTACGACCAGCAGTTTGGCGCAAGGCCGCTGCACAGGGCCATCCAGAAATACCTGGAAGATCCCCTGGCAGAAGAGATCCTCAACATGAATATCCATAACGGGGATATACTGGTAGCGGACCTGGATAAGGAAAATCAGAAGCTGATCTTCACTATCAAGAACCAGCCTAAAAGCAACAAATCCGAAAAATCGGAAGCGTAAAAAGCAGTAAGTAAATAGTTATCAGAATAGTTTTAAAAATCCCGCCCGGTGTAACAGCCAGGCGGGATTTCTTTTTTTTCAGCGGGCGCCCGGTTATATAACACTAATATGTTAGCATGCTACTTAAATTCGTATGATATGATTATATGATACCCTTCGGATTTTTATATTTAATTATCAAGGAGTTACAGGTATAACTAGTCAGGACAACTCTCATTTTGGTTCATTATCAATTGTTAACCGCTCGTTAATACATGGTGCAACATCTATATATATACCAAATATAATAGGTAAAATGACACCATAATACCATTTTATCCGTGCTATAAATATTTCATTTTTGTCATATGATAATTATTGTTTATTTCAGTAGGATAGACAATGCACAGCCTTAAAAGGCATGTTTTCTCCATAGTTCGTGTAGTGGACAATACAATGTAAACGGAAACCCGTGTGAAAACAGGAGGTATTTAAAGCAGCAGCGCTTTACAGGTGCTGCCGCCAGCCAACGTGTAAGAGTACAAACAGTGGACAATATTTTTTGATGAACATAGCAATATGTTTAATCAAGGGCCTTTGTATCGTTAAATTTTAAAAACTAAACCGTAATCCTGGAAGAATACTTCCCGGGATTATCTGACTAGAAACTATCCTTATACCATGAACAAATTTCTACGTTCAGCGGCAAAGCTGCTGTTAGCAGGCTGTTTAGCCTTAATTTCCTTTACTGTACAGGCACAGCTGAAGGTTGGTAGCAATCCAACCAATATTCAGAAATCAGCTGTATTGGAGCTGGAGTCTGACAGGCAGGGTCTGTTACTGCCCCGCCTTACAGATACCGTGGCTATTAACGCCATTACGCCGGCTCCCCCGGATGGTATGATCATTTACCTGTCGCTGGCGCCTAACAACGGCCTGTATGTTAGAAAAGGCGGCCACTGGGAAATGATGGCCAACTCCGCATCAGCCCTTGGCAACTGGGGACTTGCCGGTAACGCTGGCACTAACCCTGCTGCCAATTACATTGGTACCAGTGATAACGCAGAACTTTCTGTACGTGCTAATAATACAGAAGCTATCCGTGTAACCACTGCCGGTAATGTACAGCTGAAGCAGGTAGCTGCCGGTACCAATACCGACCTGGAAGTGCTGGTGCTGGGTGCAGGCGGCTCCGTAATGCGCCGCACTATTTCCGCCTCCGCTTTTACCGGCGCCATCAGCAGCTTAAACGGTTTAACAGCCAACACACAGCACCTGGTAGTAGGCAATGCCGGTACTGATTTTAACATTGCCGATAATGGTACAGACACGCACATCATTAACATCCCGGACGCAAGCGCCACAGCACGCGGTTTGTTAACCATTGCCGACTGGAATAAGCTGAACAATGCGCAGAAACAGATTGTGATCGGCACATTTGGCACTGCACCGGTACCTACCGGCTTGTCCATAGATAACACCGGCGCGCAGGCTACCCTGGTGCTGCACCCGGCCGATGCTACCAATCCTGGTGGTGTGTCTGCAGGCACGCAAACCTTTGGTGGTGAGAAAACCTTCCAGGACAATGTAACAGCCGGCGCCAACCTGAAAGTAACCGGCACTACCACCCTGGGCGGTGCAACCACCCTGGATGGTGCGTTGAACATCACTAATCCGCTGACCGATGCTGCTGCTGCTGAAAATGATGTGCTGATCCGTACTGCCAGCGGTACTGTATTAAAGAAAACCCTGAACGATGCTGCTTTCAACGGCGCCATCCAGAAGCTGAACGGCCAAACAGGCCCCGAAGTATCGCTGAAAACAGGTACTGCCGGTACAGATGTGGCCTGGGACAGCACCAGCGTAGCCAACGTGCTTACCCTGAACGTTCCGGACGCTTCCCTTACAGCGCGTGGCGTGGTAAACGGCCAGCCCGACCAGGCTTTTGCCGGTAACAAACAGTTCCGCGATTCTGTAATGGTAGGCGCTGCCACAAGGCCCAATTCTACCCTGCAGGTAGACGGTTCTGTATCTATGGCCATTACTACCGTAACTTCCAACTATACCGTAACGGCTACCGATAACACGGTGCTGGTAAATCCCGGTGCAGCCGTAACCGTTACACTGCCCGATCCTTCCACCATCAAAGGACGTATTTACACCATTAAGAAAATAATCACTGCTGCAACAGATAACATTGATAATACTGTAACCATCACGCCCTCCAGCGGCCAGATCGAAGGCGGTAGCAGCTTTGTTATCTACAACGCATGGACTTACGTGACACTGCAATCCGACGGCGCCAACTGGTACATTATCAAAAAATAATAAAGCGGCATAGGCGCCAAAAAGAATGTAAAATGTAAAATCATAAATGTAAAATGTAAAAGTAAAACGCAACTAACGTGATACTGTACCTGGTTTCGCCGGCATTTTACTTTTACATTCAGTATTTAAAATTTTACATTTTACATTCTTTTAGTGCGCCCCCTTTTATAAAGTAGCCTTCATAACCACATGCAAGAGAGTTTGTGATGAAAATAATTTTACCTATTCGTATTGCTGCACTGGCCGGGTTGTTGATTTGCCTGCACACTGCACTGCAGGCGCAACAGCTCAAACTGGGCACTTCGCCCACTGTTATACAAAAATCAGCGTTGCTGGAGCTGGAAAGCACTAAGCAGGGGTTGTTGTTAACGCGTATCTCCGATACGCTTTCCGCGCCATTGAACACCGCACCGGATGGCACCATTATTTTCTTTACACCCGATAAATCATTTCGTGTGCGCTCCAACGGTAGCTGGCAAAAACCAGGCGGCACCAGCATAGGATTGAATGATTATATACAAAATATCAGCACCGGCACACAAACCGCCAGCTTTTCCATCAGCGGCAACGGCAGCATTGGCGGCACTTTTAAGCTGCCTTCCCTTGCTGCGGGCTCAGTGCTGTTCATGAACGGCGCCGATGTAGCGCAAAACAACGCCAACTTTTTCTGGGATAATACCAACAACCGCCTGGGCATAGGCACCAATACCCCTAACAACAAGCTGGAAGTAGGCGGCACCGTGGCTGCTACCGGTCTTTCCGGCTTACGTTTAAAAGATCTTGGCGCTGCCACCGTGCAGCCCTATAACAGCAAGGTATTATCCATTAATAACAATGGCGATGTAATTGTAACCACCAACGCCGGGGCCAACAACTGGCTTATCACAGGCAACGCCGGTATAGACCCGGCCACCAACTTCCTGGGTACTACCGACGATAAAAAGATGAGCCTGCGCTCCAATAACCAGCCTTACCTGGAGTTTGGCCGCCGCCAGACTTTAGGGTTAACGGAAAGTTACCCGGATTATACCGATAACGATGAAAAGGTAACGTATGTACGCTCTGCCATGCAGTTTGAGGTGCCTGCTACCGTAAGCTTCTATAAACCTAAAATGTGGACCAACCCCGATGGAAACTTCCGCATTAAAGGCCCTTCTGCCGGAACAGATTATTTTGAGCTGGGCGCTACCGGCACCAGCAACAACGGCGGGTTTGAATTTATTGTGGGGGATGATGGTGATGAGCCTATCCTGTTCAAAAGCTACTACTTTGGAGATGGCTCCTTTACAGAAATGATGCGCCTGCAGAGCGGTAAAATGGGGATAGGCACCAATGCGGTACCCGCCCGCAAGCTGCACGTAGCAGGGGATATGCGCCTTACCGGCAGCGCCGGCACGCCTACCAACCTGCTGGGCCGCGATGGTAACGGCGATATTGCCAATATGGCCATCAATACCACTACACTGGCCATTGCAACCGGAACGCTTACCGCTAAGAACACCAGCAACATCTGGAACGCCAGCCAGTTCCAAAGCCGTAACGTGCTGGATAGCACGCCCGGCACCGGCGATGTGCTGAAGTGGAATGCCGCACGCGGCCTGTGGCTGCCCGGGCCGGATATTGACGGCGGCGCCTCTTATGGCACCCTGCCCAGCAACGATGTTAGCAATGCAGATGCCCCGGATGCGCGCTACCGCATGAAGATCTGGTCCAACCCCAATCCGATGTCAGGTACGGTAGTGAACGGACCTTTAGGTACTACCGCCAATGCCTACAGCATACTTTCTTTCCAGAACGGCGCCTTTACCACCCAGCTGTATTTCGATAAAAATACCCTGGGCCTGAAAGAGTGGGGCAATAATACTGCGCCCCTTACTACCAATACCGGTAATGGTTGGTACAAGGTGGTAACCACGAACGGCAATAACATTTTTACCGATGGCGGGCTCATTTTTGCCGGCAAAACATCCGACGCCAGTTCGGAAGTAAAGCAGGATGACGCCAACCTGCATTGGGATAATACCGACAAGCGCCTTGGGGTGGGCACTAATGCACCTAGTAGTACTTTGCAGGTAACCGGCTCTTTCTCTCTGCCCATAAAAACAATTAACAGTAATTACACAGCTTCCGCTGGTGACTATACCTTAATTGCAACAAATAATTTCCAGATAACCGTAAAACTTCCCGATCCCGCTACCTGCAAAGGGCGCATATATGTCATTAAAAGATATGGAGGTAGCGTGGTGGTTGATCCCGTTGCAGGACAAGTAGACGGCAACAATACATACACAATCAGTTCTGACGATCGTTCAGTAATGTTCCAGTCAGACGGAAACAGCATGTGGTATATTATTTCAGACAACTACTAGCCAAAGGATTTGTTACGGCATCATTAAATTATTTATCCTGAAACGGCTTACATATATATTATTGTTCATCTTACAGGTTGTGCAGCTGTATGCCCAGCAGGGCGCCTACATTCCGCCCGAAGGCAAGGCCTGGATATTTGGCGGTAACAATGCGCCGGTAGCCCTGTTTGGCAATATGCAGCAGGAAGGTACCTTGGGCTCCAATGCGGGTGCCCTCCTGTATTTCCTGGGTAAAAAGTGGACTAACGGCAACGCTGCCACGCTCCCCGATGAAACCGGCGGCTTTAACGGCATAGGCGGTACTTTCCGCTTTTCATCCAATAATATACTTTACGGTAATACAGGGCAGCAAACTGTGTTCGGTAACTATAGCGTTGTTACCGGCGCCGGCGCCAGCTTTCCCAACCTGGAGCTTAACAACCCGTCCGGCCTGCTGCTTGATGACCTGAGCGATCTGAAGGTGCGCCATACCCTCCAGTTCACCAACGGCCATATTTTTCTAAACGGCTGGAACCTGGTAGTGGGCAACCAAAACCCCGGTTTCATTAACGGGTACAGCGATCAGCGTTTCGTAGTTACCGGTACCGGCGCTGCCGGTGGTTTCCTGTACCGCGAAGGGCTTACCGCCAGCGCCGGCAGGGTAGTGTTTCCCGTAGGTACGGATATAAACAATTATGCGCCTGCCGCTATTGATTACCAGGGCAGCCCCGATATGTTTAATGTACGTGTGTTCGACAGCATTTACCTCTCGGCCACCAGCGGCCCTGCCCTGCAGGACACCTTCATCAGCAAAACCTGGAACATAGGGCATACCCAAACCGGCCATGCGCAAACAGATGTGATACTGCAGCACATGAACGCGGCAGAAATGCCGGTTTATGCTACTTACCGCGATAGCAGCTATATTAACCGCTATAATGGCAACGCCTCCTGGGACCGCGCCACTACCCTGCAGTACATGCCCCAGCCAGGCACGCTTACCACGCAACCTTTCAGCGGCGCTACCATGCACTTCCGCAGCTTTAGCAACGGGTTGGCAGCCAACGAGTTTTTTTCCAAAACCGTGCTGTTCACGGCCCTGCGCCCGCCGGCCACCATCATCTACTTCCAGGCGTGGCGTTTAACCTGGGACAAGGCGCACCTGGAGTGGTCAACCAACCCCGAAGTGAATAATTACATATTTGAAATAGAACGTCGTTTTGAAGAAGATACGGCCTTTACCACCATCGCCAAAGTGCCTACCAAGGCACCTGGCGGGTATAGTAAGCTGAGGCTTGACTATACCTGGCAGGATAATAACAACAGTTACGATGGCTGGACCTATTACCGTATAAAAGCAGTGGGCCGCGATGGCCAGGTGGCGTATTCCGTAATAAGGGCCGTGCCGCCGCTGATACAGATAGATGTATTTCCTAACCCGAACCTTGGCCAGTTCAAGGTACGCATCCGCGGCATACGTCAGCCGCTGCACATGCAGCTGATCAACAACTGGGGCCAGGTGCTGCGTAACTGGGAAATACTGAACGAAGGAGATGTGCAGGTGAAAGAGCTGCCTGCCGGCTTATACTACCTGCTGCTGTATAATAACAATACCAAGGCAGTAGCCTACCGCACCAAAGTAGTGGTGCTGGGCCAGCAGTAACACAATAAAACATACCAAACCTCAACGCGTAATAGTTAAATGCAAACGCCTCATACCACGTGTATGGGGCGTTGCGCATTTCAACCCTGCATGCAGTTCTATACTACATTCCTCATCCCTCAGCTTTCTGCTTTCTACTTTCCGCTTTGTGCCTTCCGCTTTCCGTCCTTCTGCTTTTTTCTTATTTTTGTACAAACATCCGGTTTTGAAGAAGATCATCATTACGATAGACGGTTACTCCTCCTGTGGAAAAAGTACTTTGGCCAAACAGCTGGCCAGGAAGCTGGATTATGTGTATATAGACAGTGGAGCGATGTACCGCGCTATTACCTTTTACTTCATACAAAACCAGGTGAACTGGTCCGATACTGCCGCCGTAAATGAAGCCCTGCACAATATTCACCTGGAGTTTGAGTACGATGAATCCAACGATGGCCAGGCCGCTATTTACCTGAACGGGGAAAATGTAGAGCCCCTGATCCGCGATATGCTGGTAGCTGAAAAGGTGAGCGAAATAGCCGCCATCCGGGAAGTGCGGGAGTTTGCCGTAGCACAGCAGCAGCAAATGGGCGCAAAAAAAGGTATTGTAATGGACGGCCGGGATATTGGCACCACCGTATTCCCCCATGCAGAGCTGAAAATATTTATGACCGCCGATACAGCAGTGCGTGTGGAACGCCGTTTTAAAGAGCTGTACGCCAAAAACAAGAATATCACCATCCAGGAAGTAAAAGAAAACCTGGAGCTGCGGGATTATATAGATGCTAACCGGGAAATAAGCCCCCTGCGCAAAGCAGACGATGCTATCATATTGGATAACAGTCAGTTAAGCATGGAGGAACAGCTGCAGCTTGCCTTGCAATGGGTAGAAGACGTTATGATGGTACTGCCTTCCTGATGGCATTATATCCCCGGTAAAGGAAATAATTATGCCGCTACGCAAATATTTTTTCCATTTTAGAGAAAGGTTTTATACATTTGTTTTGAATCCGTGAGCCTGCGGATTACTCCAATAATTTACCACATCCTTTAGAATCTCCTGCGTACATTAATTTTCCACCTTATCCATATGTAAAAGCCATGCTTTGGTCTTATTGGCGCGTAATGAACATTACGTGGGCGCGTTTGGTATTGCAGACATTAAGCAGGCTGGAAAGGTGTTAATGATATAAAGTGTTTTGGGAAGATTTTAGCCTAACTGTATCCAAAAAGACCTCTGCTATTAACCGGAATTGAATTTTTTAACTATATAAATTAACAGCCGGACAGGTTGCCAGGACGGACTGTTATATTATTAGAACTTAATGTGGAATAGGATTGTTTACCAGTCTTATTTCATGTTTTCAGTAGGTGTATTCGGTTAATAGGAAGAAGGGGCGAATTCTTTCGCCCTTTCGCTTTTTTTCAACCGGTACACATTAATCAGCCCCATGATAGTAAAGGGGGGAGGGCTATTAATTATTCATTCTTAATTATTAATTATTACTAAATTGTGTTAGTTCTATTACCCTACTGATCCATGTTCAGCAAAGGTGCCTGTATTTTACTGATTTTTACCCTATGGGCGAGCGGGCGTTTACGGGGGCAGGACTCGCTGCTGGTATATCGTACGCTTGATAGCGCCCGGATGTTGCCCAATGATACCGGCAAAGTGAACTGGTATATTGAACGGGGTAAAGCCATGGCCCGTTTCTTTGATGCCCGCAAAGAAGATAATCCCTTTTTCCAGGAAGCTATAAACCTGGGCCAGCGCATCCGCTATGCGCGTGGCCTGGTAACCGTATATAACGAAATAGGCACCGCGAAAAGGAACCGCTCGGAATATATACTGGCCGCCGATTACCACGAAAAAGCCATCAAATCGGCGGAGGAAACCGGGGATGATCACCTCATCAGCATATCGCTCAACAACGCCGGCGTGGATAACCGCCGTATGGACCAGCTGCAGAAAGCATTTGATTACCACTTCAGGGCCCTGCAGGCAGCAGAAAGGGTGCATGATGTGCGCAATATTTGCGTAGCCATTAACAGCATTGGCAACATAGAGCTTTCCACTGAAAAATATAAAGATGCCATTGACCACTTTACCAAAGCCCTGGCATTGGAAGAAAAAAGTAAAAACGACCTGGGAGTAGCCATTAACCTGGGCAACATTGGCTATGCCTACCAGGGCCTGGGCAAAATTGACCTGGCCATTGAATACTATAAGCGTTCCCTGGCCGTAAACCAGCGGTTGAAGAACAATACCGGCATGGCTATCTGTTATAATTCACTGGGCGATGCCTACCAGGAAAAAAAAGATTACGCCCATGCCATGGACGCCCTGCAAAAAGCGCTGGCAGTGAATGATAAGGTAGACGATAAGGTACATACAGCCGAAAGCTACCTGAATATAGGCACGCTGCTAAGCAGGCAGGGAAAGCATGAGGAAGCCCGTAAATACATTATGAAATCGGTTGACCTGAGCCTGTACTGGCGCTTTAAATCCATGCTGCTGGAGGCTTACAAGGCGCTGGCGGCAGACTATAAGGCCAGCGGGGATTTTGAACGTTCCCTGGAATTTACGGACAAGTCGCTGTTGTATAAAGATAGCATACTGAATGAAAATGTTGCGTTGGCCCTGGCCCAAACCCGCGCCATTTATGAGGTAGACCGGAAAGATAACCAGATCAAGGCGCTGGAGCACGATAAGCAGCTGAGCGAGCTGCGTACCAAACGCAACATCGTATATACCCTTTCAACCGCCGGCTTTTTGCTGATGCTGGCCGTAGGCGGTTTTTTCTATATCCGTCACCGTAACCTGGAGGCCAACAAGCACACCCTGCAGCTGGAGCTGCGCTCATTGCGTGCGCAAATGAACCCGCACTTTATTTTTAATTCCTTAAGCTCCATTCACCGGTTCATATGGAGCAATAACCAGGAAGAGGCTTCGGACTATCTCACCAAATTCTCCAAGCTGATGCGCATGATCCTGGACAACACGCAGCATACTTTCATTTCCCTGAATAAGGAGGTAGAGTCGCTGCGCCTGTATCTCGACCTGGAACGCCTGCGCTGCAACGGCGTATTTGAATACCACATTAACATAGCAAACGATATTAATGATGAAGAGGTAATGCTGCCCCCCATGATCATACAGCCTTACGTTGAAAATGCCATCTGGCATGGGCTTGTGCATAAATCGGGCAAAGGGGAGCTGAATATCAGCATTACCATGCGCAGCGACCGCACGCTGGTGTGTACGGTAACCGATAATGGCATTGGCCGTAAAAAAGCGCTGGAAATAAAAGCCAAAAAGGGGGAAACTCACCGTTCAATGGGTATGCAGGTAACAGAAGGGCGTATAGACCTGATACGCAAGATCAATAACAGCAGGGACACAAATGTGATCATCACCGACCTGGAAGATGAAAATGGCACGCCTGCCGGGACGCAGGTTTCCATAACGCTGCCGGTAGAACATATTTTTTAGTCGAAATCAAACCTACAAACCTATAAGCATGAGCGAAATCAAGGCGATCATTGTAGATGATGAGCAGCATTGCATAGATGCATTACAAACCATGTTACAGAAAAAATGCCCGGAGGTAACGGTGCTGGCGGGGGTAAACAGTGTGCAGGAAGCCAAGGGCCTTATAGACGAGTTGCAGCCCGACCTGGTGTTCCTGGATGTGGAAATGCCCCACCAGAACGGATTTGAGCTGCTCAAAATGTTTGATAAGCTGTGGTTTGATGTAATATTCACCACCGCTTATGAGCAGTATGCGCTAAAGGCCATTAAGTTTAACGCGCTGGATTACCTGTTAAAGCCTTTCAGCATACAGGAGCTGCAGGAAGCTGTGCAAAAATGCCGGGAACGTAAGAACAGCCGGTCCAGGGAAACCACCGCCACCTCCCCGCTGGACGTGTTTTTGCAGAACATGAAAACCCTGCATCAAACGCACCGCAAAATAGCCCTGCCCACCATTAACGGCCTGGTATTTATGCCGGTGCAGAACATTGTACGCTGTGAATCAACCGGTAACTATACCAAGATATTTTTTACCGATAAAAAGCACCTGCTGGTATCGCGCCCGTTGAAGGAATTTGAGGAGCTGCTGTCGGACGTTGACTTTTTCCGGGTGCATAACTCGCACCTTATTAACCTGCAGCAAATGCAGTCTTATATACAGGGGGAGGGCGGCTTTGCGCTGATGACCGATGGCACGCAGGTGGAGGTGTCCCGCCGCCGGAAAGCCGAGTTCCTGAAGAGGGCCATGCAGTTTTAGCGCAGTTTTAGCTTTCCAGATTTTCTCAATTTTACGCCACTTATTTAAAATAACCTGCCGGATAATAATTCGACGTTGCACGCTCTAAGGGGAACAGGTACATTTGTTACAGCATTAAGAGTTAATAAAACATACGCGATATAAAATCTTTTTTTCTCTGCATTACTAGCATTGAGTAGCCCCAAAGAAAAAAGGCACCCACGGGTGTCTTTTTTAATGTGCAGATGTGCAAATATGCAAATGTGCAGATGGATCGGCATTATTTATTTGCACATCTCCCCTTAATTATTAATTCTTCATTATTAATTATTCATTTGCTCCGCCAGCTCATCTGCCCTGTGCTCCAGCCCATAAAAGCCCAGCAGCTTGCGTATAACGCCTTCTACCAGGGCATCGGGGCAGGAGGCCCCACTGGTAAGCATAATGGTAACCGGCTTTTGTTCCGGTAAAAAGTGCTGGCTGTGTAATTCCTGTTTGTGATGAAAGTCCCAGTGCAGGATCTCGTTTTCAGATAAGATCTTTTCTTCGGAAGAAATAAAGTAGGTAGGCATTTTTTCCTCGCACAGCTCTACCAGGTGGGAGGTGTTGGAGCTGTTATAGCCGCCCACCACTATGGCCAGGTCGGCAGGGGCCTGCAGCATACCGTTTACGGCGCTTTGGTTGTCGTTGGTGGCATAGCACAGGGTATCGCGGGTATCGGCAAAGCGTTCGCCCGCGGTGGCATCCGTCAGCCGGTATTTTTCCATGATAACGCTGCGTATATAGTCGGCAATAGCCTGTGTTTCAGTGGCCAGCATGGTGGTTTGGTTCACCACGCCTACGCGCTGCAGGTCAGTATCTACGTTAAAGCCCGGGGAGTGCTGGCCTTTGAACAGCTGTTCAAACTCCGCTGCCGGCCGTTGCCCGCTGATAAATTCGCCCAGCACCTTTGCCTCTGCCATATCTTTCACTACCACGGTAGGGGTGTTATGCAGGCTGTGGGAAAAGGTGGCCCGGGTTTCTTCATGCCCCGGTTTGCCGTGTACGATAACGGTATAGTTTTTTTCGCCTATCTGCTCGGCTTTGTTCCATACCCTTTCCACAAAGGGGCAGGTGGTATTGTATTGCAGGGGAGAAATGCCCAGGGCTGTAAGCCGGGCCTCTATTTCCAGGGTGGTGCCAAAAGCAGGGATGATCACAATATCATTCGGTTGCAGGCTTTCCCAGGGTATCAGCTGCCGGCCGTTGGTGTCCATAATAAACCGTACGCCTTTTTCCAGCAGGTCGGCATTCACATGCGGGTTATGGATCATTTCACTGAGCAGGAAAATGCGTTTGCCCGGGTTTTCTTCTATGGTTTTGAAAGCGATTTCAATGGCGTTCTCCACCCCGTAGCAAAAGCCAAAGTGCCGCGCCAGCAATATCTTCAGCACCCCGAAATCCAATACAGTGGGGGTAAAATCCTTCTTCATCCGGTCCTGCTGCTTACGCTTTTGCTTAATGGCAGTTATTAACGGGCTGCGGTAAATAATGGGAACATTGAACGTTTTCATACCATCAAAAAGTAATGAATAATTAAGAATGAATAATGAATAAAGGCGGTTGCCGGTTATTCAGTCTTAATTAAAATATTTTACGGGGCAAAGGTAATCATTGCAGTTGTTTAGCCGGCCCTTAACTATTAATTATTCATGCTTAATTATTAATTCCTGTTAATCCTGGCTATGCTTGTCCAGCCAGGCTTTTTCTTCGGCGCTCAGGCTTTCTATGCCCTTTTCATTGATCTTGTCCAGCAGCTGGTCCAGCTTCAGCTGCTTATTTTCTACCGCATTCTTTTTCACCACTTTCAGGGGAGATTTTTTGGGCTTGAAGGAGGAGCGTTTGGTTTTGGGGCCGGCGGCTTTGCGTGCGCCGGAAAGGGTTTCCGTAACCCATATAATGGGCTGCCCCAGGTCGGTGCCGTTTTGCAGCAGCTTAACATACACAAAGCCCAGGAGCGCGCCGCCCAGGTGGGCCAGCATGCCGCCTATATTGCCCTGCGGAATAGAGATCAGGTCCAGCACAATAATGGCCAGGGCCAGCCATTTCAGGCGTATGCTGCCTATCAGCAGCAGCCCTATTTCATAATTGGGCATCAGCGTGGCGCAGGCCAGCAGCAGCGCCATTACAGAAGCAGAAGCGCCCAGCAGCGTGGCATCGGCGCCCGGTGGCAGCAGCAGGTAAAAGCACAGCATATACACCAGCCCGCCGGTAATGCCGCCCAGCAGGTACAGGGGCAGCACCCGCTTGTCGCCCAGGAAAGAGCGGAACAGGTTGCCGAACCAGAACAGGTTCAGCATATTAAAGAAAATATGGAAAATGCCCAGGTGCGTGAACATGTAGGTGATCAGGCCCCAGGGTTTATGCAAAAAAACACCCAGTTCCGAATGCAGCACCAGCTGGTCATAGGTGAAAATGAAAGCCAGGTCTGAAACGCCCACGTACCGTAAAAGGTTCAGCAGGCCCAGGATCACGAAAATAGCGATGTTCCAGAGCAGCAAATGGTTAACAGTGTTTCCCTGCCTTAGCCAGTAACGAATATCCGATTGAAAAGAAGTGCCGTTCATATCTGAAAATTACTACTTAGCGGAGAAATGAAAAATACCCTGTTTTCTGTATTTGTCAGGTTTTTTTACGTATCTTTGCCCTCCCAATAAAGGGTTCCGGCCAATCCCGGAAAATTCTAAACTTAATAGGAGGACCAAATTTTGGAAGAAAACAACATTATTAACGAACAAAACGCTGAACAACAGGCGCCGCAGGCAACTGCCGAAGCGACAGCGACACCAAATGTACCTGTTGCCACTGCTCACGACGATTTTGACTGGAGCGTGGACAAACGTAACGTTTCTTCTTACAGCAAAGAAGAAAAAGCCAAGTACGACCAAACGTACGACAGCACCTTCAAGGTAATTGAAGAAAATGGCCTGATCAATGGTACGGTAGTAGGGTTAACCAAAACCGACGTAGTGATCAACATCGGCTTCAAATCCGATGGCCTGATCTCCCTGAACGAGTTCCGCGACATGCAGAACCTGAAAGTAGGCGACGAGATCGAAGTTTTAGTAGTAGAAAAAGAAGACCGCAGCGGTAACCTGCACCTGAGCCGCAAACAGGCGCGCCAGCAACGTGCATGGGAACGCATCGTGGAAGTGTACAAGACCGGCGAAGTGGTTACTGGTACCGTTACCAGCAAAACCAAAGGCGGCCTGATCGTAGACGTGTACGGTATGGAAACATTCCTGCCCGGTTCCCAGATCGATGTGAAACCGGTAACCGACTACGACCAGTTTGTAGGCAAAACCATGGAGTTCAAGGTGGTGAAGGTGAACGAAGCCATCCGCAACGCCGTAGTTTCCCACAAAGCACTGATCGAAAGCGATATCGAACAGCAAAGAGTAGATATTATCTCCAAACTGGAAAAAGGCCAGGTACTGGAAGGTACGATCAAGAATATCACCGATTTTGGTGCGTTCATCGACCTGGGTGGCCTGGACGGCCTGCTGTACATCACCGACATCAGCTGGGGACGTATCTCTCACCCGAGCGAAATACTGCAGATGGATCAGAAGATCAATGTAGTGGTATTGGACTTCGACGACGAGAAAAAACGTATCAGCCTCGGTTACAAACAGCTGACCCCGCACCCGTGGGATACTTTACCCGCACACATTACCGAAGGTGCTAAAGTGAAAGGTAAAGTAGTGAACATTGAAGATTACGGCGCATTCCTCGAAATTCTGCCTGGTGTGGAAGGCCTGGTGCACGTATCTGAAATCTCCTGGGCTTCTACGCCTATCAATGCGAAAGAATTCTTCAAATTAGGCGAAGAATACGAAGCAGTGGTAGTAACGCTGAGCAAGGAAGAGCGCAAAATGAGCCTGTCTATCAAACAGCTCACCGAAGATCCCTGGGCTACTATCGAAACCAAATTCCCGCTGGACAGCCGCCACAAAGGCATCGTGAAAAACATCACTCCTTACGGCGTATTCGTAGAGCTGGAAACCGGTATCGGCGGTATGATCCACATCTCCGACCTGAGCTGGATCAAACGCTTCAATCACCCCAGCGAATACACGAAAGTTGGTAACGAAATTGAAGTAGTAATCCTGGGCATCGACAAAGATAACCGCAAGCTGAGCCTGGGCCACAAACAGATAGAGGAAGATCCCTGGAACACTTTCGAAACAATATTCCCGATTGGTTCTCACCACGAAGGTACCGTTGTGAAGAAAGATGAGAAAGGCGCTACCGTGCAGCTGCAATATGGCCTGGAAGCTTACGCTCCTGCCCGTCACCTGAGAACGGAAGATGAGAAACCCATTAACGTGGAAGATGTGAAAGAATTCCAGATCATTGAATTCGACCGCAGCGAAAAACGCATACTGGTATCTCACACCCGCGTTTGGGAAACCGCTAAGCAGGAAGAGAAGGACGCCATTGCCAAAGAAAAGAGAGCAGATGCTGACAAAACCCGTAAGGCTGTTAAGAACATCCAGAGCAAGGTAGAAAAAGCTACCCTGGGCGATCTGGGCGCGCTGGCAGAACTGCGTGAAAAGCTGAAGCAGAACGAAGGCGGCGAAAAGAAAGAAGGCGAATAATTACGACCAAGCTAAACGCTTTATACCAATCCCTCCCGGCAACGGGAGGGATTTTTTTTATGCTTCCTTAACGCGTTCTGCTGGCCTTTCTGAACGCCACCGGCGTCATCCCGGTTTTTTGCTTAAAGAAAGCGTTAAAGTAATTGGCCGATTCAAAGTTCAGCACATACGCGATCTCTTTAATGGTTTTATCGGTACTGATCAGCCATTCCCTTGCCTTTTGCAGCTTCAGCTGCTGCTGGTACTGCGCCGGCGCCAGGCCGGTATATTGCCGGAACATTCTCCGGAACCATGAATAGCTCATATTTAACGATTGGGCCAGCGCCTCCGGCGTTACATCGCCGCCGGGGTCTTCCCGCATCATCATCCGGGCCTTTTCTATCTTCATCACAATATCCTTGTCTGCAAATGCATTGTTACGGATGGTATAGTACACCAGGCCCAGTATATGCATGGTAATGGCGGCAATAACCTGCTGAAAGCCGGTTTTTTCCTGCACCGCGTAACTGGTTACTTCCCTGAACAATTCCACCAGCTGCTCATTGAACCCGATATTATGCACCGGCGTGGCCGGCGTAAAGAAATTATGCCGCATAATATGCTCTGCAAAAGCCCCTTTAAACCCGATCCAGTGCGTGTGCCAGCCGGTTTCCTCCAAAGGCAGGTAGGAGTGCCATTCGCCCGGGAATAGCAGCAGCAGCATGCCCGCGCTCACCGTCACATGCCGCTGGTGCTTTGAACGGAACTGTCCGCGCCCGCTGGTAATATAGATCAGCTGGTACTCCTGCAGCACCCGTCCTGTTTGCGGATGGAACAGGTATGCCGAAGGGTGCTCCCTGGAAGGATAGCTGCTGTGAGGGACTATACGCTGGTACCCGGTAGTGGTTACCGTAAGTCCCCAGTTAATGTCATTTTCATTAATGGTAAGATATTTTATATCTGCCATAGCGGATTGCTTGTACATACTCGCTGCTTTTACAGTGTCAAAAATTATACTTTTTGGGTCAAATATCTCAATCTGCCATCCGGTTCTTTGGACACATTTGTAAAATAATGCGTGAATGCATGTTTTAAATAATTCCACATTACTCACGGTAAAAATTCTGCGTTATGTTAAGATCATTGTTCCCTCCAGACTGCCGTAAATGCC
>NZ_DASTRI010000224.1:0-20775 GCF_035761305.1 Chitinophaga sp.
GTTTGGGCAAAATTTTGACTAAAGACTATGGCAGAAGTTATCAGAATGCCCCTTTTAAGCGATACAATGACAGAGGGGGTGATTGCGGAATGGCATAAAAAGGTGGGTGATACCGTAAAATCAGACGATGTAATAGCGGAAGTGGAAACCGATAAGGCTACCATGGAAGTAATGGGATATGTGGAGGGAACGCTTTTATATATTGGCGTGGAGAAAGGAAAAGCTGCCAAAGTAAATGATATAATTGCTATTGTAGGTAAACCCGGGGAAGACTATAAACCTTTACTGGAAGGCGGCGGCGCCAAAGCGCCTGCCTCCAACGGCAAAGCAGATGCCGCCCCTGCGCCCAAAGCAGCTCCTGCTGAAAAAGCAGCCCAACCTGCCGGTGATGCCGCTGCTGCAGCCGAAGCGCTGAAGAATGCAACCGTGATCCGCATGCCGCTGCTGAGCGATACCATGACCGAAGGCAAGATCGTAGCCTGGAATAAAAAAGTAGGCGACACCGTTAAGAGCGATGATGTGCTGGCCGAAGTGGAAACCGATAAGGCCACCATGGAAGTGATAGGTTATGCAGATGGCGAGCTGCTGTATATAGGCGTTAAAGAAGGCGAAGCCGCCAAAGTGAACGGCATCATAGCCATAGTAGGTAAAAAAGGTACCAATGTAGATGCGATACTGGCAGCCGAAGGCAGCGCCGCTACCGCACCTGCTGAAAATAAAGGCGAAGCCGCCCAGCCGCAGGCAACCGCTGCTCCCACTGCCACCGCAGCCCCGGAAGCCACCAATGGTGTTGCCAAAGACGGCAGAATTAAAGCCTCTCCCCTGGCCAAAAAGCTGGCAGAAGAAAAAGGCATTGACATTAGCCAGGTAACCGGTTCCGGCGACGGCGGCCGTATTGTGAAGAAAGATATAGACAGCTTTGTGCCCGGCGCACGGCCCGCAGCTACCGCACCTGCCGCAGCCAAAGGCGCAGCGCCTGCCGCTTTTGTTCCCGCCGGCCAGGAAGGTTATACCGATACGCCGCTTAGCCAGATGCGCAAGGTAATTGCCCGCCGCCTGAGCGAAAGCAAGTTTACCGCACCTCACTTCTACCTGAAGATAGATGTGGTGATGGACAAGGCCATGGAAGCCCGCAAATCCATCAACGAAATTTCCCCTGTAAAAGTTTCCTTTAATGATATGGTGATCAAGGCCGCTGCCATGGCCCTGCGCCAGCATCCTTACGTGAACAGCAGCTGGATGGGCGATTTTATCCGCACCAACCAGCACATTCATATTGGTTCTGCCGTGGCTATTGACGAAGGCCTGATTGTACCGGTGATCCGTTTTGCCGACCAGAAATCGCTGAGCCAGATTGCCGGCGAAGCCAAGGAGCTGTACGACAAAGCCAAGAACAAAAAGCTGCAGCCGCAGGAGTTCAGCGGCAATACCTTCAGCGTTTCCAACCTGGGCATGCTGGGCATTGATGAATTTACCGCCATCATTAACCCGCCTGACTCCGCTATTTTAGCTGTAGGCAATATCAAGGAAACCGTAGTAGCTGAAAAAGGCCAGTTCAAGGTGCAGAACATCATGAAGCTGACCCTGAGCTGCGACCACCGCATTGTAGACGGTGCTGTTGGCGCCCGTTTCCTGGCTACCCTGAAAGGGTTCCTTGAAAACCCGGTAACCATGCTGGTATAAAAACAACGTAAATAACTATACGAAAGGCGGAGCGCATGCTTCGCCTTTTTTTATGATCAATAACCGTTTCTGTAGTATAGGCAACACCGTTACTACCGCAGGCAAGCACATTTACTCCGCTGGTTACACATATGCCCTTCATGCGGCATTTATAATATCGTCCCGGATCCCGCGCTGATAGCTAATTATAACAAATATTCACCGGCTTATCATGACCAACTGATTATCATTCTGCTTTGCCGGTTCCGTTGAAATCGTTAAATTTATTATGCCCCAAGTCAATCCTTAATAATCCTGTTAAATGAAATCGCCGAAAAACACACTTAACTGGTTTGAGATACCTGTAAATGACTTTGACCGTGCCTGTAAGTTCTACAGCCAGCTGTTTGATTATGAGATGCATAGTGCTGTTATGGGCCCCAACCGCAGGGGCTTTTTACCGTTTGATCCGGCGGGGGACGGCGTTGCCGGCGCCATTGTGCAGGGGCCTGATTATGTGCCCAGCCAGCGTGGCAGCCTGGTGTACCTGAACGCGGGAGATGATCTGAACCTTGTGCTGGCCCGGGTAGCGGATGCAGGCGGGCATGTAGAGCAGGAAAAGCTGCCGGTAGCTGACGAGCAGGACCTGGGCTACTATGCCATTATCCGCGATACGGAGGGTAACCGGGTGGCGCTGCATTCCATGCGGTAACGGCTGGTTTTAACCAGGCTCGTGTTTTCAAAAAGTTTTGAAAATTCAAAAACTTCTCCTATCTTCGTACGGTAAAAGGAAGCTTATGAAACTGGCTGAAGCAAAAGCACAATTTATCCAAACCTGGGGCTCACTGGGCGCGCAATGGGGCATTAACCGCACCATGGCGCAGATACATGCGCTGCTGCTGATAATGCCCGACCCATTGAGCGCCGATGAAATTATGCAGGAGCTGAATATTTCCCGGGGCAATACCAATATGAATGTGCGGGAGCTGATTAACTGGGGGCTGGTAGAACGCGTACTGGTGCCGGGCGAACGGCGCGAGTTTTTCACAGCGGAAAAAGACATCTGGAAAGTGGCTACCTGCATTGCCAAAGAGCGTAAAAAACGGGAGCTGGACCCTATTATGAAAGTCCTGAACCAGCTGCAGGACGTGGAAGGCGAGCAAAAGGACAAATACGTGAAAGCCTTTAAAGACTCCATTCATAACATCAACAAATTTGCGCATCAAACCGATAAAACCATCAGCTCCTTTATAAAGTCGGAAGAAAGCTGGTTTTACAGTACGCTGATGAAGATCTTCAAGTAAAAAATTTTTATCCCAATATTTCAAAAATTATTGAAAGTTATGAAAGAAATGAATACACTGCAGCATAAAAAAATTGTGATTGCCGGCGGCACCGGTTTTATAGGACAGGGGTTAATTGATCATTTCGGGAAGGAGAACGACCTGGTGATCCTGACCCGCCATCCTAAACGCAACCACGGGCGCGTTACCTATGCCTGTTGGGACGGCCGCACCCTGGGGGGCTGGGAAACCCTGCTGGAGCATGCAGATCTGCTGATTAACCTTACCGGCAAAAGTGTGAACTGCCGCTATACCCAAAAGAACAAACAGGAAATTTTTGACAGCCGTACCAATGCCACCACGGTATTAGGTGAGGCTATCCGCACCCTGGCGCACCCGCCCGGGCTATGGATAAATGCAGCATCAGCCACTATTTACCGCCATGCAGAAGACCGGCCTATGGATGAATTCACGGGTGAAATAGAGAATGATTTCTCTGTACAGGTATGTAAAAAGTGGGAGCAAACTTTTAATGATATAACCCTTCCCTATACACGTAAGATCATTTTACGTATAGCCGTTACCCTTGGCCCGCAGGGAGGCGTTATGCAGCCTTACCTGAACCTGGTTAAATGGGGCCTGGGCGGGCAACAGGGCAATGGGCGACAGATGTTTAGCTGGGTGCATATTACAGACGTTTGCCGTATGATAGCCTGGTTGTATGAGCAGCCGCAGCTGGCCGGTGCTTTTAACTGCAGCGCACCCAATCCCGTACCCAACAAAACGTTTATGCATACCCTGCGCAAGGCCGGCGGCCATTACATCGGCCTTCCTGCCCCTGCCTGGATGCTGGCGCTGGGCGCCCGTATAATAGGTACGGAAACAGAGCTGCTGCTGAAAAGCCGCTGGGTGCTGCCTACCCGCATTACGCAGGCCGGGTTTACCTTCCGGTACCCGCAGCTGCAGCCGGCTTTTGAAAATATTTTACAGCAGCTGCCGCGAAAAGCCTTTCACCTGTTCTAACCCTGGTGTTCATCAGGCCGCCGTGTTTTCGGGGTATTTGCTGTATCTTAGTTGCATGGCAGGCAGTAATGATAAAAAACTCACCGTAGTATTAGGCGCATCTGCAAATCCGCAGCGGTACAGCTTTCTGGCAGTATCACGGTTAGCAGCACACGGGCACCCGGTGGTAGCTATTGGCCTGAAAGATGAAAAGATAGGCGATACACCGGTTATTAAAGCGCATCCGGTGTTGCCGGATGTTGATACCGTTACCCTGTACCTGAACCCCAAACGGCAGCAAGCCTATTATGACTATATTTTACAGCTGCACCCCAAACGTATCATTTTTAACCCCGGTACTGAAAACCCGGAGCTGGAGCAGCTGGCCGCAAAAAACGGCATTGAAACCCTGGAGGCCTGCACATTGGTGATGCTGAGCACCGGCCAGTATTAACAGGTTGCTTTTTTTCGTATATTCGGTTGATATTTTTTGCGCATCCATTCCCCCACTATCACGCGGCTATAGCTACTGACTGGCTCTGGATAATTGATAATAGGGTTTTATACACACGCCTATTCACTTTTAATTATACTCACATGTTTAAATGGAGAAGATTCAATGGCGACCTCATTCAGCTGCCTATTAAGGAAGAAGTGCGCCAGGCCATTATCCGCGAAACAGGCCTTGGTTTCAAGCTGAAAGTATGCATTGGCACCGATTCCCAGGTGAAAGGCGCGGAAACAGAATTTGCAACCGTGATCGTTTTCCTGCGGGAAGGGCATGGCGGTTTTATGTTCATCCACAACGAAAAAACAAGGGATGTGTATTCCATTAAGGAACGCATGCTGATTGAAGTGGCCAAGAGCATTGAAATTGCCTACGAGCTATGCGACCTGTTTACCGAGTATGATGTGGACATGGAAGTACATGCCGACATTAACACCAACCCCCAGTTCAAAAGCAACCAGGCCTTACGCGAAGCCATGGGCTATATACTGGGTATGGGCTTTGCCTTTAAAGCCAAGCCGGAAGCCTTTGCCAGCAGCAGCTGCGCCAATAAGGTGGTGAACTAACCCCTGGCAATACAAGATGATCTTAACCCCTGGTTTTGGGCGTGGTTACACGTCCTGTAGGTTTTTCTCCCCTATTCCGGCCCCATATTAACTTTCTGTTTTGCTATAACAAATTGCTCCATCCTTCCTTTTACTTCCAAACCTGGCAGATAGCCGGCTACAGCATTCCGGCTTATATGGAGGATTACCTGGAGCAGCGGCGGCAGCAACTGCAAAAAAGTGACCTGTGGTAACATGCTTTTCCAGGGCAGCGGCACTTAACCGGCTATTGCCCTGAACTGCGCATTCATTTCGTCAATAAAGCCCAGGATCGCATCGCGCCCCGATTTTTTAACGGTAGAGGTGATAAAGTGCTGCGGCAGAAACTCCCACTCCTCACGCAGCTTGTTCAAAAAGTTTTTCACATTCCGGCTGGTTTCCGCCTGCGTATTTTTATCGGCCTTGGTGAACACCAGGTTAAAAGGCACCTGCCATTCGCCCAGCTGGTTAATAAATTCAAGGTCAATTTTCTGGGGGGTAAGGCGGCTGTCTATCAGCACAAACACATTCACCAGGTTTTCCCGCTTCCGCAGGTAGTTTTCGATCATTTGCTCCCAGCGCCGGCGGGCCGACTGGCTTACTTTGGCAAAGCCGTAGCCGGGCAGGTCAACCAGGTACCAGGCTTCGTTAATAAGGAAGTGATTGATAAGCTGTGTTTTACCGGGCGTACCAGAGGTCTTGGCCAGCTTCTCATTATTGGCCAGCATATTGATCAGGGAAGATTTGCCCACGTTGGAACGGCCTATAAATGCGTATTCCGGCAAATTAGGCTTGGGGCATTTTTGCCAGTCTGCGTTACTGATCAGGTATGCTGCTGATTTAATGATCATTATTGAAAATCCGTAGTTTAAGGCCACCGGCCATGTGGTTTTGAAAAGCAGGTTACCGTAAGCAGCTGCACATTTGCATGTACTGCATATCTGCACATTTCTATACCTTTGCCCCCTATGTCAGACAAAGCTAATGTTCAGAAGGTAGTTCCCTATGCGGAGTCAAAATTAAGCAAGAAGGAGCAAATAGCGGCCATGTTCAACGACATCGCATTCCGCTATGATTTCCTGAATCATTTTATGTCATTGGGAATTGATGTGCTGTGGCGCAAAAAAGCTTTGCGGCAGCTGAAAAAGCTGCAACCCAAACAAATGCTGGATGTAGCCACCGGCACCGGTGATTTTGCCATTATGGCCCACAAGCTGCTGCACCCCGAACATATTACCGGCATAGATATTTCCGAAGGCATGCTGGGTTTTGGCCGGCAAAAGATCGCCAAACTGGGGCTGGAAAATAAAATAACCCTGCAGGCCGGCGACAGTGAAACAATAACTTTTCCCGACAATACGTTTGATGCCATAACGGTTGCCTTTGGCGTACGCAATTTTGAGCACCTGGAAAAAGGGCTGTCTGAAATGTACCGCGTGCTGAAACCGGGCGGAAAACTGGTGATACTTGAGTTCTCAAATCCAACAGTTTTTCCCATTAAACAATTATATAATTTGTACTTTCGTTATATAACGCCACTGCTGGGAAAATGGATTGCGAAAAGCCAGGCGGCCTACAGCTACCTGCCGGATTCAGTGAAGGCTTTTCCACAGGGGCAGGTAATGTGCAATATTTTAACTAATACTGGTTTCCAGTCGGTTACATGCAAAACGCTCACTTTCGGCATATGTTCAATTTACTGCGCAACGCGCTGATCCTATCCCTGTTTATATTCCTGTGGAAGCCCGCCAACGCCCAGCAAATGATGAATATGCTGGAACATGATGCCAAGCCTTATTATTTTGGTATTACCCTGGCCGCCAACAATTCCAACTTCAAGCTATACCAATCGCAGCTTTTCCTGAAACAGGACTCCATAATGGTGGTTGAGCCGCTGCGCACTATGGGCTTTAACCTGGGCCTGCTGGCTAATGCCCGCCTGAGCCAGTATTTTGACCTGCGTTTTAACCCCCAGCTGGTATTTGCCTCTAAAAACCTGTACTACAAAGAATTATACCCGGTACAGGAAACGGATAAAAAAATAGAGTCTATTCTCCTGAGCTTTCCGTTGCAGCTTAAATTTAAATCGGACCGCATTGGTAACATGCGCGTATATACGATTGGCGGATTAAAGTTTGATTATGACCTGGCTGCCAATGCCCGCGCCCGCCGCGACGACAACCTGCCCAAGATCCGCACTATGGATTACGGCTACGAGGTAGGCGCTGGTTTTGAATTTTATTTTGAAAGCTTCATTTTCTCCCCCGAATTTAAGATCAGCAACGGGCTGGGTAATGTGCATGTAAAAAACCCGGACCTCCGCTACTCGAATGTGATTGACAAGCTGCAATCCAGGATGATCGTTTTTTCCATACACCTGGAGGGATAAACATCTGCTGTTAGCGGTTACCTGCCAACTCATTATCTTTGCCCCATGCAAAATTATCTTATCAGGAATATTGCGGTGGTAAATGAAGGCAGCACCACTGTGCAGGATGTTTGGATCAGGAATGACCGCATTGAGAAGATTGCCCCGCGGATTACCATTAACGGGAACTATACGGAAATAAACGGGGAGGGCAAGCACCTGCTGCCCGGCGTTATTGACGACCAGGTGCATTTCCGCGAGCCAGGCCTTACCCATAAAGCCGAAATTTATACGGAAGCGCGTGCGGCCGTGGCCGGCGGGGTTACCAGCTTTATGGAAATGCCCAATACCAAACCCGCCGCCATTACCCAGGAACTGCTGGAAGATAAGTACAACATTGCCGCGCAGCGCTCCCTGGCCAATTACTCTTTTTTTATGGGCGTGGCCAATGACAATGCCGATGAGGTGCTGAAAACCAATGCCAAAAAAGACCGCGTATGCGGTGTAAAAATATTTATGGGCTCCTCTACCGGCAATATGCTGGTGGATAATTACCTGACCCTTGAAAAAATATTTTCCGGAAGCGAGCTGCTGATAGCCACCCACTGTGAGGATGAAAAGATCATCCGCAACAACATGGCCCGGTTTAAGGAAGAGAAAGGAGAAGCGCACCTTACAGCTGCCGATCATCCGCTGATCCGTAGTGAGGAAGCCTGCTTTGAGTCGTCGCTGGTAGCGGTGCAATTTGCGCAGCGGCATAATTCCCGCCTGCACATCCTGCACATTTCCACGGAAAAAGAACTGCAATTGTTCACCAACATGCTGCCGCTGGCAGAAAAACGTATAACCGCTGAGGTATGTGTGCATCACCTGTATTTTACTGCAGATGATTATGCCCGCTACGGCAACCTGATAAAGTGTAACCCTGCCATTAAACAGGAGTGTAACAAACATGCCCTGTGGAAAGGCCTGCTGGACGACCGGCTGGATATTATCGCCACTGACCATGCGCCGCATACCTGGGAAGAAAAGCAGCAGCCCTACCTGCAGGCGCCTTCCGGTGTGCCGCTGGTGCAACACAGCCTGCTGATGATGCTGGAGCATGTAAGCAAAGGCAACCTCACCATCGAAAAAATGGTGGAGAAAATGTGCCATGCGCCGGCCATCTGTTTCCGCATACAGGAAAGAGGCTTTTTGCGGGAAGGCTATTTTGCCGATTGCGTGATTGCAGACCTGCAGCAGGCTACCATGGTAGATAAACCCAACATTTATTACAAATGCAACTGGAGCCCGTTTGAAGAACATACCTTCCCTGCAGCGGTAACCCACACTTTTGTAAACGGCCACCTGGCCTGGGATAACGGCCGCTTTAATGAAAATATGCAGGGGCGCCGCCTGCTGTTTGGCGCCTGAGCAACATAGCGCTTACATTTCCATCTGCCACAGAATGTACCCGGTGGCGGGGTGGCTTACAATACGCCATCGCCGCCTGGGGTCCTGCATTTGTTTTGCCGCTCTCCCATGCAAAACCGGCCATTTATTATGGAATTTACGTTGCGCTGCATCATTACAAAATGTATATTCACTAAAATAAAAAACGGTTGCATGGAGCTGGACAAAACGACCTATTATGACCTATCTATCTTTAACCGGGAAGAAGAATTTTCGCTGTTTCACCGGCTGGATTTTACCACCACAGCCGGCGGCCGCGAGTACCTGCGGCAGCTGTTCAGCGCTCCCCTGGCAGATATAGCAGCCATTGAACAACGGCAGCTGCTGCTCCGCTATTTACTGGAACGGCAGGGCCTGTGGCCGGAGATCATCTCCAACGGCACCATTGTAGTGGTAGAAAATTACCTGGAAGCGCAGATAGCGCCCATCTCCTCTACCGGCGGCCCTGGGCTGCTGCTGCATGCCTTACTTACCAAAACCATTTATGCGCCGGATTACGGGTTCATTAAGTTCTCCTTTTCCCAGCTCATGAACCTGATAAAAGGTTTTCGCATACTGGTTGACAATTTTAACTCGGACGAAACGCCCAAAGTGCTTAAAAACCTGCTGGACAGGGCAGAACAGCTGCTGCGGCAGCGGGAGTTCAGCGACCTGCAGGCCATAGAAGGCCCGGAAGAGCTTTCCTTTATACAGATACTGCAGTACGATAACTATATCCGCAACCGGCAAAAAAAGCACCTGTGGGAGCTGTTAGACCTGTATAAGCGCCTGGATGCCTTTTACGCCATGGCCAAAGCCGTTAAGCATTACAACCTGCACTTCCCGGATTTTGAAAACACGCCTCATCCCTTTATAGCGGCTAAACAGCTGTACCATATGATCTTACACTCCCCGGTGTCATATGATATTGAACTGCAGCCGCAGTCGCATTTTTTATTCCTTACCGGCGCCAATATGGCCGGCAAAACCACGTTTATTAAAGCAGTAGGCGTGGCGGTGTTCCTGGCGCATATTGGTATGGGCGTGCCTGCGGAGCATATGCGCCTGAGCTTTTTTCATGGTATTTTCAGCAACATACAGGTGCAGGATAATATCTTTAAAGGAGAAAGCTACTTTTACAGTGAGGTGCAGCGCATCAAGAACACGATTATCAAGATCAGTAACGGCCGCCACTGGCTGGTGCTGATAGATGAGATGTTTAAAGGCACCAATGTAGAGGACGCCAAAAACTGCTCCCTGGCAGTCATACAGGGACTGCTGCGCAGCACCAACTGCCTCTTTATCCTGTCAACCCATTTATATGAGCTGGCGGAAGACCTGCAGCAGGAGCCCAACATCCGCTTCAAGTACTTTGAGTCGGAGGTAATTGCCGATAACCTGCATTTTACTTACCAGCTGAAAGACGGTATTGCAAAGGAAAAAATCGGTTATCTTATCTTGAAAAGAGAGAAAGTGCTTGACCTGCTGAAAGAAATAAAATAGTGCTTATTTTTGAATAAGATTTCCGGCTCACTGCAGAATAATCGCAGTGGCTGCTATTAATTTTAACGCTATCCTCTATTTTTTTAACCATTAAATGAGAACCTATGTATCCGTGTGAAAGCCTGTTTTTTCTTGAGTGACGACTGGTAGCAATGGCACACAATAACAGCGTGAAAAACCTGTAACGATCATTTAAAAACCATATCTATTCATCATGTTAACCATTAAATACTAGCAGCTCATGAAGTATTTATTTCCCGATGTGCCGGCACATTTGGCGAGTGTTACCTATGACATACCGGTGCAGTACAAAAACTATCAATACCCGTTTGCACAAAGCCAGCTTACCAGCACGCCTATGATTGTAATCCTGGAGCAGAAAATTACCGTACGGGGATGCGTGGTATCTCACCACTGGATGTTTGTAAAAGGCCCGGTTAAGCTGCTGCTGCAGCCGGATGAAACCGGCGCCACGCTGTACTGTATGATGCAGGGCAGCATTGACTGCCGCATTAACGGCCGGGAGCGCGTACGCCTGTACCAGGGGCAATACAACCTGCTGCAGCTGCACCAGGGCAAGCATGAAATTTACCTGAACCCCGGCCTGTATGCCTCATGGGGAGTAGATAGTCCTTACACACTGCTGGAAGAGATGGCGCAGGACTCTTTTCACGCTAAAAAACTGCTGCATCAAACCCTGAGCAAAGAAGGCGCGCCCAGGCCCCTTTCGGGCATTACCTGGAACAGGCTATACCAGCTGATAGAAGATATTAATCACAGCACGCCCGTTAAAAAAATAACTGAAATGCAGCTGTACGGAAAACTGCTGGAAATACAGGCCATGGTGCTGGAGGACCTGGACGCTGCCGTTAGCCGCCCTTACACCGATGCCAACAGCCTGTTATTTGAAACCATTAAAATATACCTCTCCAACCACCTGGACACACGGCCCGACCTGGCGCAGCTGGCGCGCAGCTTCTGCATCAGCCAGTCGAAGCTGAAGCAGGGCTTCAAAAAATATTTCATGACCACCGTGTGGAGCTACCATCACAAACAACGCATGGAGCGCAGCATGCAGCTGCTGCTGCACTCCAATAAAAGCGTGGCCAATATTGCAGCGGAGCTGGGCTATATGCCTACCAATTTTGCCAGGGACTTTAAAAAATTCTTTGGCTACTCTCCCCGCTCGCACCGCGCTAATGGCGTAAGCTATGTAGCAGAAAGCTGACAGCGGGCGCATAGCAATGCCGGCCCATAGAAGGCCATACAACGGAATGCAAAATGTACAGTGGGCTGCCTTTTTATTTCCGCCGGCATTGCCGCCATATAGCTACTGTTGCTTGCGCAGCACTATTAATGCCCTGAAAATTTATCAATGACTGCTCCCACATGCCAGCGCATACCGCTTGCGCAGCAATTCCTTTACCCGTTAATCAGAAGTTAATGATTTCACTATGAAACGGGTAAGATCTCTGTTTTCCTTACTTTCGTTTTCCATCAACCATATCCATCCATGATTGTTAAAACCTTTGGCAGCGCGGTACAGGGCGTTACGGCCATTACCATTACGATTGAAGTGAATGTTTTTCCCAAAGGCACTAAATTTTTTATTGTAGGCCTGCCGGATAATGCAGTAAAGGAAAGCGAAAAGCGAATTGAGTCTACCATTATCAGCCTTGGCTACCGTTTTCCCAGGTTCCGTACGGTAGTGAACATGGCGCCGGCTGACATCCGCAAAATAGGATCGGCATATGACCTGCCTATTACCCTGGGCATTATTGCCGCCTCCGGTCAAATACCCGGCGAAGCGCTGGGGCAGTATGTTATTATGGGCGAGCTGTCGTTAGACGGCACCATACAACCCATCAAAGGCGCTTTGCCCATGGCCATACAAGCCAGGGCAGAAGGCTTCAAAGGCATGCTGCTGCCGCTGCAGAATGCACGGGAAGCCGCGATGGTAAATGGTTTGGAGGTGTACGGCGTGTCCCATATAAGGGAAGTAATACAGCTGCTGCTGTCGCCCGGCTCACGGGCACCAATATACGTTGATACCCGGCAGGAATTTATTGAAGCACAGCAGCATTTTGATGTAGATTTCAGCGATGTAAAAGGGCAATACAGCGTAAAGCGCGCGCTGGAAATAGCCGCGGCGGGCGGGCACAATGTGCTGATGATAGGACCGCCCGGCGCAGGCAAAACCATGCTGGCCAAACGGCTGTCATCCATATTACCGCCATTAAGCCTGCACGAAGCGCTGGAAACCACCAAAATCCATTCTGTAGCCGGCAAGCTGCCGGCGCATGCATCGCTGATAGCCCGCCGCCCTTTCCGCTCCCCGCACCATACCATCAGCGACGCTGCCCTGGTAGGCGGCGGCTCCATACCACAGCCGGGCGAAATATCGCTGGCGCATAACGGCGTACTTTTCCTGGATGAGCTGCCGGAGTTTAAACGCACCGTGCTGGAAGTAATGCGCCAGCCGGTGGAAGAAAGGCAGGTAACTATTTCACGCACCAAAACCACGGTAGACTTTCCGGCCAGCTTTATGCTGGTGGCGGCCATGAACCCCTGCCCCTGCGGGTATTATAACCACCCGGAAAAAGACTGCACCTGCGCGCCCGGCCTGGTGCAGAAATACCTGAACCGCGTATCTGGCCCGCTGCTGGACCGTATTGACATGCATGTAGAGGTAACACCGGTGCCTTTTGCCGCCCTTAACTCCACTGAAACCGCAGAACCCAGCGATTGCATACGGCAGCGTGTAGTGCAGGCACGGGCAGTACAAACGGAACGCTTTAAACAACACAGCGGTATTTACTGCAATGCGCAAATCGGCAGTAGCCTGCTAAAGCGGATGTGTTACCTGGAACGCGACAACGCTATGCTGCTAAAGAATGCCATGAGCAAATTAAAGCTGTCGGCCCGGGCATATGACCGCATTCTGAAGGTGAGCCGCACCATTGCAGACCTGGAGGGTTTTGAAAAGATACAAACGGGGCATATAGCGGAAGCTATCAGGTACAGGAGCCTGGACAGGGAGAGTTGGGGAAGCTGAAGTCAGTAGCTTGGTTCCACTTTGCCGTATTCTTCACTCAGCTTCTTCTGCAGCTCGCCGGGCACAGGCGCATACTCTGCAAACTGCGCCTTTATCTTGGCCTTGCCCTGGGTAATGTTACGCAGGGCTGCATACAGCTTATCCAGCTCGGCCTGCGGGGTGCGCGCCTTTATCACCTGGCTGCTGTTTAGTGTGTCCATCCCCGTTATAATGCTGCGGCGGCTTTGCAGCTCGCTCATAATATCGCCGCTCATGGTGTCGGGGGCAGTGGTTTCCACGTCATACACCGGTTCCAGGAGCTGGGGGGATGCCTGGTGAAAGGCATCGCGGAAGGCCATCATACCGGCTATCTTAAAGGAAATATCATTACTGTCAACCGGGTGCATTTTACCATCGTATACGCTTACCCGTATGTCGCGTACATAAGAGCCGGTAAGCGGTCCTTCCTGCATTTTTTCCATTACCCCTTTGAGTATTGAGGGCAGAAAACGGCCGTCTATGGCGCCGCCTACAATACAATTATTAAATACCAGCTTACCGCCCCAGGTTAACGCTATCTCTTCCGTATCACGTACGGGATGCTCTTTAAAAGGCGGCATGCCTTCATACCAGGGTTCTATTTTCATGTACACTTCCCCGAACTGGCCGGCGCCACCGGATTGCTTTTTATGGCGGTAAGAGGCTTGTGCGGGCTTTTGTATGGTTTCCCGGTAAGGTATTTTGGCCGGCAGGTAATCTACCTGCATTTTGTAAATATTTTCAAGCCGCCATTTGGTAACGGCCAGGTGCAGCTCGCCCTGCCCGTGCAGGATCACCTGTTTCAGCTCCCGGTTGTATTCTATTTCCAGCGTAGGATCTTCCATGTGTACTTCCGCCAGCACTTCGCCCAGCTTTTCATCGTCGCCTTTATTGCGGGCTTCAATGGCGGTGCGCACTTTCGGCGGCGGAAAATGGATAGGATCTACCTGCCCGGTAAAAGCCTTATCGTTCAGCGTGTGGTTGGTGAGGGTGTTCTTCAGCTTCAGCGTGCAGCCAATGTCGCCGGAACGCAGGCGGTCTACCGGGTTGCGGTTTTTACCATCTGCAATAAACAGCTGGTTCAGGCGCTCCGTAGTGTTGCCTTTTTCATTTACCAGCTCCTGCCCTGCTTTTATTTCGCCGGCCAGCACCTTAAAAAAAGTAAGGCGGCCAATGTGCGGCTCCAGCAGGGTTTTAAACACGAACAGGCACGCCGGCGCAGCAGGGTCGCAGGGAACGGGCTCCCCGCCTTCTGTTATTTCCGGCGGCATTTCAATGGCAGATGGCGCTACATTATCGATAAAGCCCATCAAACGGCCGCTGCCCATATTTCTTTTGGCAGATAAACAAAACACCGGGAATACCTGGTGTTTTAGCATGCCTATTTTAAGGCCCTGGCGCATTTCCTCTTCATCCAGGCTGCCTTTTTCAAAGTAGCGTTCCATGAGCGTATCGTCGTTTTCCGCAGCTTTCTCTACCAGCTCATTGTGCAGCTGTTCCGCACGTTCCTTTTCACTGTCCGGTATGGGCAGCTTTTCGGGCTTGCCGCCATCTGCCGGAAAGCGGTACATGGTCATTTTCAGCAGATCGATCAGGCTATTAAAACCAATACCCTGGTTCACAGGGTATTGCATAATGGTAACGGCATTGCCCAGCACACGGCGGGCATCGTCCACTACCTTGTTGAAATTAGCTTCTTCATTATCCAGGTGGTTTACAGCCAGTATGGTGGGCTTGCGGTATTTATCCACATAGTCCCATATAAGCTCTGTACCTACTTCTACTCCATATTGCGCATGCAGCAGCAACAGCGCGGTATCACACACCCGGATAGAGGCGATTACTTCTCCTATAAAATCTTCGAGCCCGGGCGTATCTATGATATTGATCTTATAGTCGCGCCATTCTGTATGCATACAGGTTGCATACACAGAGCTGCCCCTTTCGTACTCTATTTCGTGGTAATCAGATACTGTGTTGGCTTCTTCTACGGTGCCGCGCTTGTGAATAATGCCTGCTTCAAATAACATGGTTTCGCTGAGGGTGGTTTTTCCGCTTTTAGCTGCGCCTAACAGTACGATGTTCTTAATATGCTTTTCATCATACGTTTTCATCCGTCAAGATTTAAATGTTAAGGTCGGGTGGAACCTTGGGGTTGCACCTGTGAAATTAGATGGCAGGACTGCAGATGGAACCTCAGGGTTTCATAAGTGGTATGTTACTATTAAGTTAACATTTTTTGCTTAAAAATTGGCGGCACCAGGAAAAGATGTTGCAACATGTAATAAAAGCATTTTCCCGTATCTTTGCACGCTGTACATCACATAAAATTTATCTGTTAGCATTCAATTTGCGCCTTCTGATCATCAATATTAAACTACATGAAGCTCTTTCTTCACTATCTAAAAAGCTATAAATGGCTGATACTGCTGGCATTGCTGCTGGCAACGGTAAACCAGGTATTTTCTTTAATGGATCCTTACATTTTCGGGAAGATCATTGACCGTTTTGCATCGCACCCGCAAAGCGCAAAAATAAACGGCGCCATGGTGCCGCGCGGCATGCCCGCTTACCTGAGCGGCGTGCTGCTGCTGTTGCTGGCCGGCATTGGCGTGGCCATGGTATCGCGCATAGCAAAAGCGTTCCAGGATTACTTTGTGAATGTGATCATCCAGAAGTTCGGCGCTTCTGTGTATACCGATGGGTTGCGCCACTCCCTGCGCCTTCCTTACCAGCAGTTTGAAGACCAGCGCAGCGGGGAAACCCTGGCCGTGCTGCAGAAAGTGCGTACTGACTCAGAGAAGTTCATTACCTCTTTTATTAACGTGCTGTTCACCTCCCTGGTAGGCGTGGTGTTTGTAATGATCTACGCATTTACCGTACACTGGTCGCTGGTGTTTGTGTACCTGGGCGGCTGCATTTTGCTGGGCACCCTGATGAATGTGCTGAGCCGGAAAATAAAAACCGTGCAAAAGACCATTGTAAAGGAAACCACTATGCTGGCAGGTTCCACCACCGAGTCGCTGCGCAATATTGAGCTGGTAAAAAGCCTGGGGCTTACCCAGCAGGAAATAAGGCGGCTGAACTCCACCACCATTAAAATACTGCTGCTGGAGCTGAAGAAGGTGCGCAATATCCGCAGCATCAGCTTTGTACAGGGCACCTTTGTAAACCTGCTGCGGCAAAGCATCCTGTTCCTGCTGCTATACCTGCTGTACCCCGGCACCGTAACTGTCGGACAGCTGTTTACGCTGCAGCTGTACTCCTTTTTCATATTCGGTCCCCTGCAGGAGCTGGGCAATATCATACTGGCTTACCGCGAAGCGCAGGTATCGCTGCTGAATTTCCAAAACATACTGGAAACACCGGTTGAGGTAATGCCGGCCCACCCTGTTCCCATGGACAAAGTAGATGAGCTGGAGTTTGAGCAGGTAGGCTTTAAACACCTGACTGCCGTTAACAAGGCGCTGGACGACATCAGTTTCCGGGTGAACGTAGGGGAAACCATTGCCTTTGTGGGCCCTTCCGGATCGGGTAAAACCACACTGGTAAAGCTGCTGGTAGGTCTATACAAACCCATGGAAGGCAGAATACTTTATAACGGTGTAGATAGTACGAAAATAGACATAGAGGCGCTACGGCACCAGATAGGTTTTGTAACGCAGGACACGCAACTGTTCTCCGGCAGTATTAAAGAGAACCTGCTGTTTGTGAACCCGCGCGCTACCGACGAGCAGATTATGGAAGTGCTGCACAAAGCCTCCTGCCACACGCTGCTGGCCCGTGCAGACAAAGGCATAGACACTGTAATAGGTGAAGGCGGCATTAAGATCTCCGGTGGAGAAAAACAACGTTTATCCATTGCGCGTGCACTGCTGCGCCACCCGCGCCTGCTGGTGTTTGATGAAGCTACCTCTGCCCTGGACTCGCTTACCGAAGAGGAGATCAGCCAAACCGTACGGCAGGTAACCGCCAGCCGCGAGCACATTACCGTAATGATCGCGCACCGCCTTTCTACCATTATGCATGCCGACCGTATTTACGTGCTGGAAAAAGGACGCATTATCGAAACCGGCACCCATACCAGCCTGCTGTCTGAAAAAGGGCTGTACTACGCCATGTGGCGGCAGCAGATCGGGGAGAGGAAAACGCTGGAAACAGCGTGAGCAGATGTGCAGATGTGCAAATATGCGGATGTGCGGATGAATTAATAATTAATAATGAAGAATTAATAATAAAATGCAGCGGATGGGATTGCGTTTGCACTTAACGCATTTCCGTATTATTGGCACATTCTGCATTTGCACATTTGTATTGTATTGATATATTTTAAATTTGCACATCTGCACATTTGCACATTTGTACTGCACATTTGTACTGCACATTATTACCACTATCTTTGCGGGATGAAAAAAAAGCGCCCTAATTATTTCCTAAGCCTGTTATCTATGAAATGCCCGCGCTGCCGCAGGGGGCATATGTACAGGGACCAAAATCCCTTTCACTGGCGTTTTTCCAGGATATTTAACATGCACGAGCACTGCCCGGTGTGCCACCAGAAATTTGAGCTGGAAACCGGCTTCTGGTTCGGAACCGGCTATGTAAGCTATGCACTGTCAGTGGCGCTCTCCGTATTTAACCTTGTATGGTACTGGGTTATTTTTGGCATTTCCTGGCAGGATAACAGCGTGTTCATATGGCTGGTCGTAAACGGTTTGATCCTGCTTATCTGCCAGCCCTGGCTAATGCGCTTCAGCCGCGTGCTGTACCTGTACTTTTTCGTGCATTACGATGAGGAAACAGAAAACCTGCCTGAAAACGCAACGCATAAAGAATAAAAGCGGGGCCACCATTACCGGCTTATAAAAACAAAGGTGAAAAGTGAGCTGCTTCCGGGCAGCTCACTTTTCACCTTTTGTATTTGAGCTATAACTGTTTAATAAACGTGGTGCCCTTGCAGCAGGCGCTTTTCCAGGTCCTCTTTTTTAATGGCAAATTCGTCGCCAACAGGCTTACCATCGCGGTAAGTAACCACGGTGATCTGCGCAGCGCCTTTAGGGAACTTTATTGCTTCCCCGCTTTTGTACCGCGGGTAAAAGGTATCGGGGTCTGAATTATCGAAGGTGTAATAAATATCCAGCCCTTTTATTTCCGTGGTAAGGCTTACTGTCAGCTCCCCGTTGCCGTCCCTGGCAGGAACGGCTGTTACGTTGTAGGCGCTGCGGGCGTATTTAACATGGGCGGCATCCAGGTAGGGATATTGCGCCTCCAGCCTTTCCACGAAATCGTTCCAGCTACGTTTTGATTTAGGGCTCCAGTACACCTCTGCCAGGGCCAGGGCGCGGGGCCAGGTCATATATTCCGCATGGCGTATGTTGGACACGGACTCCGTCCACAGGTTGCCCTGGCCGCCCAGTATAAGCTTTTCATCTATGCCTTCCGGCACCGGATCGTAGTTATAAGCGTCGGTAAGGCGGCACATGCCGTAGGTAGGCGGTTCTGCAGCAGGTTCGCCCTGGTAAAGATCCAGGTAACAGTAATCCCAGGGCGTCATTACCACATGATGGTTCATTTTAGCGGCTTCAATGCCGCCCTTCATGCCGCGCCAGCTCATTACCGTAGCTTCAGGCGCCAGGCCGCCTTCCAGTATCTCATCCCAGCCTATCAGCTTTTTACCTTTGCTGAGCAGCATTTTCTCCATGCGCTTTACAAAATAGCTCTGCAGCTCATTTACATTTTCCAGGTGTTCCTTTTTCATGCGCTGCTGGCATTTGGGGCATTTTTCCCAAAAGCCCTTGTAAGCTTCGTCGCCTCCTATGTGAATGTACTTGCTGGGGAACAGGGCGGCTATTTCCGTAAATACTTTGTCCAGCACCAGGAAAATAGAGTCGTTGCCTATGCACAGCACATTATCGTTCATCCTGCGCAGGCTGTCGCCAGGGCTTACGCTGTACTGCTGCTGCGTGCAGGAAAGGTTGGGCAATGCGGCTATCATAGACAGGCTGTGCGCCGGTACATCTATTTCCGGCAGTATGGTTACGTAGCGGTCCTGCGCATATTTAATGATCTCCTTAATATCGTCCTGTGTGTAAAAACCGCCATAGGGGGTTGGCTCTCCGGGCTGAGGTGCTCCGAACTGGCCCCAGCGACCTACACGCTCAACGCGCCAGGCGCCTTTTTCCGTAAGCTGGGGCAAACTTTTTATTTCAATGCGCCAGCCGTTATCATCGCTCAGGTGCCAGTGGAATACGTTGTACTTGTATTTTACCATCTGGTCGATATAGCGCTTTACTTCATCTTTTGTAAAGAAATGGCGGCTTACATCCAGCATCAGGCCCCGCCAGCCAAAACGGGGATAGTCGGTAATGCTGGCGCAGGGAATGGTCCAGCTGCGGTTTACCACGGCGTTGCCTTCAATATCCGGCGGCAGCATTTGCATCAGGGTTTGCAGGCCATAAAAAATACCGGCAGCGGTGTTGGCCTTCAACAATACCTGGTTATTGCTTACAGCCAGGGTATAGCCTTCCTGGCCAATGGCATTATCGGTTTTGTGGTTCAGCTCCAGGCGTATGCTTTTACCCTGTCCTGCATTTTTCTGCTGCTGCAGGTGATAACCTGTAGTGGCGACCACCTGTTGGGCGAACCAGTCAACAGTACCGGGCAGCTGCTTATCCGCACCGCTGACTACCAGGCTGGTAGTATTATCCAATACAAATTCTCCGGGTAATTCCTTTACATCCACCGGCTCGGGGATAATATGTATACGGCCTTTATCTGCGGCATAAGAAAACGAAAACAACTGTACCAGGACGATACAGATCAATATTGTCTGCTTTTGCATTGGATAATTTTTGGTGTTCAAACAAAAATAGGATAGCAGGGGGCAGAAAGCAATACCGGGGCATACCGCTTGTCAAAAAAAAGGGAGAGCCCACTACAGCACCTCCCTATAACAATAGATGTAAATATAAAGTTGGATATATATATTAAATAAAAACATACAAAGCTAGAATATTTATATGATATTTCAAATATGCAGCGCGCTAAGTAAAAGAGGCCCTGCCGTGGCAAGACCTCTTTTTTGCTTTAATATTTACGCCTGTTGATTGATTATTCTGCTGGTATCATGGAACCGTAGTAATAGTAGCTTTGCTCTATCCTGTTCCACTCAAACCGGTCGGCTGTCAACACCTTTATTTTAGAGGTATAAGTGCCTACTTTGTTAGATACTACGATTTCCGTAAAGTTGTTCTGCGCATGCCAGGTGCCGGGATAAGCAGCGCCGGCTTCGTCTGTTTCAGTGGTGGTGCCGTCTGTATTAAACTTTACAACAGTTTTGGCGAGCGGCAGGGCGCTGTTCG
>NZ_DASTRI010000225.1:0-10306 GCF_035761305.1 Chitinophaga sp.
TAGTCAAAATTTTGCCCAAACCTACAAAAGAAAGACGAAAAAATTAATAATGAATAATTAATAATTAATACTTGCAGCGCTGTGCTTAGCCAGGCGCTGTTGTTAATTATTCATTATTATTTTTAATTGCTTAAAAATCCAGCTCCATGTTCAGCTTGTCTTTCAGCTCTTTGATCAGCGGGTACTGCGCGGTCATTAGCTGAAACTGCTCCCGGCTGCTCAACGGTGCAGGCCCGATATCCTGGGTTTGCTGGCTTTCATCCAGCTGCAGGGTAAGTATAATGGCGGGATTGTTGAATTTGCGCTTGAAAAAATCAGAGATAGCCAGCTTCTCTTCTTCCATAAACCGGTATTGTACAATGTTCCGGCTTACAATGCCTATTTCTTCCGGGGCCAGCAGGTTCACAACCGCCAGCTGCAGGTTGCTTACTACCGTCATTTTATTAGCCTGGCGGAAAGTGTCAATAAACTCTTCCCAGTACACGGCCAGGGCGCCGGCTGTAATGGGAATGGCTTCCCGTACGGGATTTTGCTGCTGTTTGGCGGCCAGCGCCTCTTTCATGGCGGCCAGCCCGGTAAGCTTGCCGGTGGCGGCGCCAGGCCTGGCAGGCGTTGTACGTGTTGCCGGCGCTGCAGCAGCAGTGGCTGCCGGTTTTACAGCAGGTGCAGTGTTGGCAGTCGTAGCCACGGAAGAAGCGGCAGCGGGCGTTTTTTGCGTTGCAGGCGCCGTTTCTATAGTGAGCCGGGCCGCTTCATTTTGGGCTATGGAAGCTGTGGTAGCCGGTTTACCGGCTGTTTGTGGGCCGGCTGCCTGGGCAAAAGGCGTGCGCAGCTGTTTGGGCGCCGCCCCGTCAGGCACTAACTTTTTTTTTACCACTTCCCCGGATTGATCATCGCTTACCAGGGTAACGGCCTGCTGCAGGTAGCACAGCTTTATCAGCGCCATTTCCACATGCAGGCGCTTGTTACGGGCCATGCGGTAGTTGATCTCTGTTTCATTGAGCAGGTGCAGGGCCGTGATCAGGTAAGCCGGGCTTACCTTGCCGGACAGCTGCTTGTATCGGTCTTTCAGGTTACCTGATACTTCCAGCAGGTGCAGTACTTTTTCTTCCTTGCACATAAGCAGGTTACGCAGGAACTCTGCCCAGCCGTTCAGGAAATTATCCCCTTCAAACCCCTTTTGCAGTATTTCATCAAATATCAGCAGGGCGCCGGCTACATCCTGCTGCAGCACAGCGTCCATTACTTTAAAGAAGTAGTCGTAATCCAGTATGTTCAGGTGCTCCAGCGTATTCTGGTAGGTAAGGTGGCCGCCGGTAAAGCTCACAATTTTGTCCAGGGTGCTCAGCGAGTCGCGCATGCAGCCGTCTGTTTTCTGGGCTACCAGGTGCAGGGCGTCGGTTTCTACCTGTATCTGTTCCTTTTCGCAGATCTCCTGCAGGTGCTCTACCGTATCTTGTATAGTAATGCGCTTAAAGTCAAAGATCTGGCAGCGGCTCAGGATCGTGGGCAGTATCTTGTGCTTTTCCGTTGTTGCCAGGATAAAGATGGCATAGGAGGGCGGCTCCTCCAGCGTTTTCAGAAATGCATTAAAGGCTGAGGAGCTGAGCATGTGCACCTCATCTATTATATATATCTTGTATTTGCCGGCCTGCGGGGCAAAACGCACCTGCTCCACCAGCGTGCGTATATCATCTACCGAGTTGTTGGAGGCAGCATCCAGCTCATGAATGTTAAAGGAGCTGCCTTCATTGAATGATTTACAGGAGTGGCACTCATTACAGGCCTCTCCGTCCGGTTGCAGGTTTTCGCAGTTAATGGTTTTGGCTAAGATACGGGCGCAGGTGGTTTTTCCTACTCCACGCGGCCCGCAGAACAGGAAGGCATGCGCCAGCTGGTTATTACGGATCGCATTTTTAAGAGTAGTGGTAATGTGGGATTGTCCTACTACGGTAGAAAAATTCTGAGGACGGTATTTACGGGCCGAAACGATAAAATTCTCCATATGCAACGCATTCGCAAAGGCCGAAAGTACACATTTTTTCGGACTGTTTCCGGCCGTATACCCGGTTATTAAAACAGGAGAAAGTAATACGCTGGCGCTTTTCATAGGCCGTTGATAATGAATTATACACCGGCCGGAGAATTAAAGTTCGGCATGTCTGCAAATTTTTTTAATTTCCTTGCCGGTACCTGTTCGTTAATTCCTAAACCGGTATCCTTTGAATAACATTAGAGAGAAATTTTGGGGGCGTGGATGCTTAATCCTTATCAATAACACGGCAGATCAATTGATAAATCATCTCATATATCTGTTGAGAAGTTGCGTTTGTTAAATTATAATCATTTTAGATGCGCATTTTACGTATTACACTCTATGTAACACTGTTTGTTCTGTTAACCTGTAAAATAATTGTAGGCGTAACATCTTTTTACTTTCACCGCAATAATGCCGGCCGGATACGGCAAACCATACACGGCCTGCAGCAGGGCAACGCCGCGCTGCAAACAACAAATGCTGCGCTGGTAACCCTGGGCGCAGTGGAAAATAACGTGCGCCTGTACACCGCGCTGCATGATCCTGCTGATATAACCGCCGGCAGCCTGCAGCTCGATACCCTGTTTGCGCAGCTGGATGCAGCCTGCAAACAGCTGAACGCAGGCAGCGGCAATAATACCGTAACCCGCCTGCAGCAGCGTAAAACCGCTATTTATAACAGGCTGACTGCGCTCCGGCAGGCGCCCGGCCCCCGGCTGGCCAATGCGCTAACAGCGGAAATGCCGGCGCTTAGCTCCCTCACCCATGCGCTGCAGCAACAGGCAAGGCAAATGGATGCCAGCCGCAAAACTGCTGTTACCGCTGAAACAGATGAAAACCTCCGGAAAATGCAGAACGGCTTTACGCTGGTGTTTATATTCCTGGCGCTTACCGCAACGGTTACGGCTATTATCTGGTGGGACTATCACCGGAAAGGAGCGCAGCTCAGGAGGGAAAAGCAAAATGCTGTGGATGCGGCCAGGGCCCGCTCCGTGTTCCTGGCTAATATGAGCCACGAGATCCGTACGCCCCTGAACGCTGTTGTGGGCTTTACCGAACAATTAACCCATACGCCTTTGCAGGAGCACCAGCAGGAGCTGTTGCGCCATATCGACGTATCTGCCGGCATGCTGATGAACGTGGTGAATGACGTGCTGGACTTTTCCAAACTGGACAGCGATTATATATCCATCCAGAAACAACCCTTTACCCTGTACCAGGCGCTGGCCGATGTGGTGAACAGCATGCGCGTACAGGCCGTTAATAAGCAGCTGGAGCTTGATTTTACCTTTGAAGGCAGCCGGCAGCAGCATGTGTGTGGCGATGTGTTCCGCCTGAAGCAGATACTGGTAAACCTGCTGTCCAATGCCATTAAATACACAGAAGCAGGCCGCGTTGCCGTAAAGGCAAAGCTGGTGATTGTTAATAAAGACAAACAGGGCCTGTTTTTACTGGAGGTGGAAGATACCGGCCCCGGTGTGCCACCGGATATTTTGCCCCGCATTTTTGAACGGTTTTACCAGGTACGCACCCTGCATCATAAAGCGGGCGGCACCGGCCTGGGACTGGCCATTACACAACGCCTGATACGGCTGCATGGCGGCAATATCAGCGTAAAAAGCGAGGTAGGAAAAGGCAGCTGTTTCAGCTGCCAGATACCCTACGAGCTGGCCAGCCCCTCTCAAACCGTTATTCTTACCCGCCAGGATATTGAACAATTGGCCAGCAACCAGCTGGACGGCCTGTATGTGCTGATAGCCGACGACCAGGAAATGAACCTGCTATTGCTGAAAATTATGCTTACCCGCTGGAAATGCCGGTTTGATATGGCGCGGGATGGGGCCATCGCCTACGAGCTGTTTAAGACCAATAACTATGACCTGGTGCTGCTGGACCTGCAAATGCCCGAAATGAACGGCCTGGAAGTGGTGCAGCGGATACGCGCGCATGAAGATGCCCAAAAGGCAAAAGTGCCGGTACTGGTGGTTACTGCCGATATAGCCCGGCATGATGAAGAAACCTTTCGCAAAGCCGGCTTTAACGACTGGCTGCTGAAGCCCTTCAAGGAAAAGGATATTTACAAAAGCATTTTGAAACACCTGCCCCGCGCCGGAATAAAAGCAAATTAGATGTGCGGATATGCATATTTAAACCTCATCTACACCATCGGGTGCCGTTTAAATTCCTTCGTGCGGTCAAACAGGTAGCGGTAAGTAGTAAGCTGGCGGCTGCGGTAAGCCCCCAGGTTTTCTCCTATATTGATCATCTTGGGATTAAAATCGCCGATCCACTGCATTTCATAATCATCGTACAAATGCTGCCCCTGTATTAGCTTGGCGCCTTCCAGTATCATAAAGGCATCTACTCCTTTGCCCTGGAATTCCGGCACAATGCCAAATACAATGCCTGTGAACTTGCGGCATTGGCCGGTGTACTTCAGCCAAAGGAACTTCAGCTTTTGCCACAGGCCAAATTTGCCGTTCATATGTTTAAAGAACTGGTTCAGCTCCGGCAGATTGAGCCAGCAGGCAATCGGTGCATTGTTGTAATACACAAACCATACAACCTTTTCATCCATTACGGGTTTCATTTGCCTGAATATCTGCAGGACCTGCGCCTGGCTCAGCTCTTTACCGCCGTCATGTCCGGCCCAGGCTTTATTGTAAATAATTGAAAAATCTTCTGCAAATTTCTCCAGCTGGTTTTTCTTAATATGCCGGGCGGTAAAGGCAGGATCTTTTTCCAGGGCTGCATGGCGTGCATAAAATTTTTCCTGCAGCCGGTCCGCCACATTCAGCGCAAAGCATACCTGGTAAAAGAAAGGCCTGAAGCCATAATTTTCAAACAGGTCTTTATAATAGGGCGGGTTATAGTTCATGCAGTACAGGGGTTCGTGAAAGCCGGCTGTAAGCAGGCCCCACCAGTTATTGCGCTCGCCAAAGTTAATAGGGCCGTCCATAGCGCCCATGCCTCTTTCCTGCAGCCATTGTTTGGCCGTGTCAAAAAGCAGGTTGGCCGCAGCCTGGTCATGTATGCAATCAAAAAAGCCAATGCCGCCGGTAGGCTGCTCGTCGCCTTTGTTGCGGTATTTTTCATTTACAAAGGCGGCAATACGGCCCAGCCATTTGCCATCTTTGCTTTTCAGGAGCCAGCGTACACATTCCCCATGCCGGAAAGCTTTATTTTTCTCGGGGTCAAAAACAGCGTTAATGTCTTTATCCAGTGGACGTATCCACTGGGCGTTATGTTTATTAAGATCTACATGTACCTGTATAAACAGCCGTGCCGTTTTTTCGTTATCTACTTTGATAAGCTCCATAGGGGAGCAAAAATAAGGAAGTCAGTTTAATGAAGCAGAATATATAAAACAATTTTATCATGGCATTATTTTTTCAGGATGGCGGTGCCAGGCCGGTATAAAGCCTGATATTTGAAAAAGGATAAGGACCCGTACCATAATAATTATTATAGATGAAAAGAAAGTCACCGTTAATTTATACCATTCTTGCTTTGTTTGTAGCCGTCAGCCTGGCGCTGGGATATTACCGGCAGCAGCAGCGGGTGCGTACAATACTGCGGGAAAATGAACGCCTGCTCAATGAGAACCGCGACCTGAAGCAAAGCCTGAACCTGGCCAGCAGCACCGCGCAGCAGATAGCAGACCGTAAAGATCAGCAGCAGCGCATGCAGGGAAAGTTTGTAGAGCGGCGTACCTACTACCGCCGCAACTGGCAACAGTTTATTGCGGTTAATACCAGCGATTACCGCACCGGCTTTTTGGGCGGCATTAAAGATCTGCAGGTGATTGTGCGCAATCAAACAGAATATCAGCTGGATAATGTAGTAGTGAATGTACAGTACCTGCGCAGCAATGGAGATGTGTTTAAGTCGGAACAGTATACCATTAACAACGTACCGCCCAAGGAAACCCGCGCAGTAGATGCCGCGGGCAGCCGCAAAGGCATGAAGGTGGTGCTGAAACTGGTGAGCATTACCAGCCAGGCCATGAATTTTTGCTGGGCTGCCAATAAACCGGCTCCTCCCGGCGATCCGGACCCTTTCCAATGTGTAAAGGATTAAACGGGTTGCCGCACAGCCGTCTTTTACAGTATTAACCCTGGCGGCACTAATAAACAAAAGAGGGAAATAAGACATCATCTTATTTCCCTCTTTTCATTCCGTCATCACTACTTGTTCCACTCATTCCGCTTCAATCATCTTACTGCCTGCAGCTTGCTTTATACTGCCTGCCTGCGCTAGTCCCTCCTGACCCTGCCATTGCTCGGATGCGATGCAGGAGCTGGGCGGGGTGCAGGTGCCGAAGGCTGTACACGCGGTGCAGGTGCAGGACGTGGTGCAGGAGCTACCCGTTGCGGCTGTGGAGCCGGATTGCTCCTCGGTTGCGGCGCCGGGTTTACCCTGGGCTGCGGCGCTGGCCTGGATGAAGGCTGTGGCCTGGGCGCAGGTGATGTTACCGGTGCAGCAGCCGGACGGTTGTTAGGCTCGTTGAATATACGCCGGGGCGTATTATTGTTTGGAGCCGGGCGGTTGTTAACAGGACTACTGGGCCGGGTGTTGGGTGCTGGATTGCTATTAGGAGCCGGTGTTACCCGGCGGTTATTATCAAATACACGCTGCGGGGCCCTTCTTTCAGGCGTTGGCGCAGGCGTAACCCGGTTATTATTATTGTTATTCGGTACCGGTGTTACCCGGTTATTGTTATCATTTTCAAATACACGGCGGGTTCTGCCGGGTGTGCCTGGCTGGGTAACATTATTGTTAGGCGCAGGGTTTACCCGGTTAGGCCGGTTATTATCCGCTACGCGCAGCTGGTTGCCCGACGGGCGGAAGATCCGCATCTGGTTATTGGCAACACGGGCGCTGCCGGGGCGGTTACTGTTCACTACCCGTACCGGCTTAATAGTGGTACGTGTTACCCTTTCCACATCCCTTACTTCCGGACCGCGATAGTAACGGTTGTTATTTACAACCCGCACATTGTTGATCACGGTTGTGTTGTTAATGATCGTCACATTGCGGCTGCGGGGTACATAATACCTGTAAACAGACGGGCTGCTGATATACTGGCAGGGCACAAATGACCAGTAAGCAGTAGGAATGTCCACACTTACACCAATGCTTATGCCGGGAGGTAACGGCGCCCATCCGTAATAATCCGGGCTGTTACGCCAGCTTACCCAGGCAGGTCCCCATTCATCACCCGGTATCCATACCCATCCGTAGTAATTATCATATGTCCAGCGGCCGTAGTGGAAAGGCGCCCAACCCCAGGAGTAGTTCGACATCCAGGTCCAGCCGTAATCAGTATATACCCAGTGACCGTTGGTAGAGTAGGGTTGGAAGTCCCGTCCCACGTTAGGTACCCAGGCCTCTCCGTATTGATCATAGTTGATCCAGTTTCCATAAGGGCTCAGCGCATCATAAAAAGATACATCGCCCTGCTGGTAAGGATCCTGCTCATAGCCGTATTGCTGTGGTCTGGCGGTGGCACAGCTATCTGCTAAGGTGGTGATCAGAAAGCTGGCAGCAAGCAGGCTCGCATAAAGGTTTATCTTGCTTTTCATATCGTTACTTTTAAAGTTTCCAGGAAAGCTGTGACCATTTCCTGCAATGTTGTGGTTTACGGTATAATTAGTACGATTATCGTACCAGAGGCGCCTGTTGCGGGGTTTCTTAACCTTATTTAACGCTCGGGAGGGGGATTTTAAGACCAGCTTAACATTTATAAGTTGTAACGCGCAATTTGGCAGGTGAATAGGGGGAGCTGAGCCGAAAATTATGGCAGTTCGGCGATAAGTACGGTGGCCCGGAATTGTTTTGGTATTACTTAATTTCTATATTTGAGGAAGCCCCCAATGAATAATGGTGTTTATTTGAATTTTCCCCTGTTAACCATTACCTTTGCGCCAAATTTTATAAACCACTCTTTTAGTATTTATAAATAGCTATAAAATATGCCTAACACAGGTAAAATCAAGCAAATTATCGGTCCCGTAGTGGACGTTCATTTTGAAGGAAAACTCCCCGAAATCTACAACGCACTGGAAATAACACGTGAAAATGGTCAGAAAGTAGTACTGGAAGTGCAGCAACACCTGGGTGAAGACAGCGTGCGTTGCGTAGCCATGGACTCTACAGACGGCTTTGTAAGAGGCATGGCTGTGGAAGATAAGGGCACTCCTATTAAAATGCCTATTGGTGACCAGATTAAAGGACGCTTGTTCAATGTGGTAGGCGAAGCAATTGACGGCCTGGGCCATATCGACAGCGCAAATGGTTACCCCATTCACCGCCAGCCGCCCAGGTTTGAAGACCTGGCCACCGATACCGAAGTACTGTACACCGGTATTAAAGTAATTGACCTGATTGAGCCCTATGCAAAAGGTGGTAAGATCGGTTTGTTTGGCGGTGCAGGCGTAGGCAAAACCGTATTGATCCAGGAACTGATCAATAACATCGCAAAAGGTTACGAAGGTTTATCCGTATTTGCCGGTGTAGGGGAACGTACCCGTGAAGGAAATGACCTGATGCGTGAAATGATTGAAGCCGGTATCGTAAAATATGGCGAAAAGTTCCAGGAGTCCATGGAGCATGGCGGATGGGAGCTGAGCGCAGTTGATATGGAAGGCCTGAAAAAATCACAGGCTACCTTTATATTCGGCCAGATGAATGAGCCCCCCGGCGCCCGCGCCCGTGTGGCACTGTCCGGCTTAACCATTGCAGAATATTTCCGCGATGGCGATGGCTCTGCCGCCGGCGGTCGTGATATATTGTTCTTCGTAGATAACATCTTCCGTTTCACCCAGGCAGGTTCTGAAGTATCTGCGCTGCTGGGCCGTATGCCTTCTGCAGTGGGTTACCAGCCTACGCTGGCTACAGAAATGGGTTTGATGCAGGAACGGATCACCTCTACCAAAAACGGTTCTATTACCTCCGTACAGGCCGTATATGTGCCTGCGGATGACTTGACCGACCCGGCGCCTGCTACCACCTTCGCGCACCTGGATGCTACCACGGTACTGGACCGTAAAATTTCCGACCTGGGTATTTATCCTGCAGTGAGCCCGCTGGACTCTACCTCCCGTATTCTTACCCCTGCTATTGTGGGTGAGGCGCACTACAACTGTGCACAAAGGGTGAAAATGATCCTGCAGCGCTATAAAGAGTTACAGGATATTATCGCCATCCTGGGTATGGATGAATTAAGCGATGAAGATAAGCTTACCGTATCACGCGCACGCCGTGTACAACGTTTCCTGTCGCAGCCTTTCCACGTGGCAGAGCAGTTTACCGGTTTAAAAGGCGTGCTGGTGCCCATTGAAGAAACCATTCGCGGCTTTAACATGATCATGGATGGTGAAGTAGATGAGTACCCGGAAGCAGCTTTTAACCTGGTTGGCACTATTGATGATGCCATTGAAAAAGGTAAGAAGTTGCTGGAAGCAGCCAAAAACTAATTAATAATGAAGAATGAATAATTAATAATGCCTGCAGATATTATTAATTATTCACTCTCCTTTTAATTATCAATTCTTCATTTTTAATTATTAATTATAATGTTACTGGAAGTTTTAACACCTGAAAGAAAGCTGTTCACCGGAGAGGTGTATGGCGTGCAGCTACCGGGTATAGACGGCTCTTTTGAAGTGCTGGACCGGCATGCGCCGCTGATAGCTGCTTTAGGCAAGGGCAAAATGAAGGTGCTGAAAGATAAAGCGCAGGCAGAATATTACCAGATAGAAGGCGGCTTTGTGGAAGTGCTGCGCAATAAGGCAACGGTGCTGGTAGAAGGCGCCGCTACCCTGTAGTGTACACAAAAGCGCATTAAATAAAATAACAGGCCGGGTATGATTACCCGGCCTTTGTTTTTGTCCTAACTATTCCAATCTAAGAAGACCCCGTTAAAGCGCAGTAAGATTACTGGCCGGGTTATTCAACGAGCAGGTTATTGCCGTTTATGATAATTACATTACGTAACTACCATGCAGCAGGCAAATAACCCTATTCCTATGAAAATGAATAATATTAAGCACTTCTGAACGGTAGCTGCCGGCACAGAAGTACCATTAGTGTATCTTTAATAAGTTTTTAGGGTGTTTTTATATTTATAATCCGATGCAAGCTGGCCTTAAAGGAGGCCTACCGTTATCGTTTTCATAGGTTTAGCTATTCGGTATCAATGCTTTCATTGCTCACGCTCTCACATTTGAAAAATGGGTTAAAATGCATCGCGCTCCGTGGTTGATC